>JAGRAT010000007.1 GCA_020434495.1 Bdellovibrionales bacterium
TTTGACATGTACTGATGCGCTACCTGAGTTGCTCGAAGAACTGATGTAGGCTCAGCTTGACCAGACAGTACCATTCGAATGCAAGATGGACAGATGTTTCGGGCTTCGTGAAGAAGGGTTGCTCCATCAACTTCAGGCATTTTCATGTCTGAAACGATCACATCAAAGCACCGTTCTCCAAGTCGACGGATGGCCTCTGTCCCTGATGTCAGGAATTCCATATCCCAAAGTCCTCGCATCGGGCGGAGCATTCGTTGTAATCCTTGAAGCAATCTTTCCTCGTCGTCGACGAAAAGAATTGATTTTCTCGCTATATCATTCATCTCTTTGCCCCAGTTGCTTCGTTCATGTCTTAACGAGAGCAAGATGAAGGCCAAGCAAAATGAGGCGTAGTTAGAGGTATTTAGAGCATTGGAGTAGGGGGATACGCTTTGCTTCAGTAACTTTTACATTATGAGGAGTGTAAAGATTACCTAAAGACCAAACTTCAGCATTTTGTTGTAAACACTCTTCTGACTAATCCCGAGAGCTTTAGCTACTTGTGTCTTGTTGCCTTTGCAGGCTTGAAGGGCGTTCTTAATGGCTATTTCTTCAATTTCTTCAAGACTTAATCCGTCAAGTGATATAAATCGAGTCTCTGAAGCCTCTGGAGCTGGTGTAGGCTGTGTCATCCCAAGATCCTTTTCCTCTAAGACTGAACCCTCGGCAAAAGCGGTCGCCCGTTCCAAAACATTCTCAAGCTCCCGCACATTACCGGGCCACTCATGCGCTAACATTGAGGATTGGGCAGTAGTTGAGAGGCTGTACTTTCCCTTATGTCGTGAAGCTGCAATTCTCGCCAACACCTGATTTGCCAGTGGAAGGATATCTTCTCTTCTGCTTCGCAGTGGGGGAATCTGAAGGGATAAAACGTTTACTCTAAAGTAGAGATCTTCTCGAAAGAGACGTTCTCGACACATGGATTCTAAGTCTCTATTGGTAGCAACAATTACTCGAGCATCCGCAATATGCTCAACAGCTCCTCCTACTCTACGATACCTCCCATCCTGTAAGAATGAGAGAAGCTTTGGCTGAAGTTCAAGAGGTAAATCTCCAATTTCATCGAGAAAAAGCGTTCCTCTATCAGCAACTTCAACGCTGCCGGCACGAGCCGCATGAGCACCAGTAAAAGCGCCCTTTTCATGTCCAAAGAGTTCGGACTCCAATAAATCTCTTGGTACTGCCGCACAATTGATCGTAACGAAAGGCTCCTCCGACCTTTTACTTTTCTGATGAATAAGACGCGCTATACTGGATTTTCCAGTACCTGTTTCTCCCGTGAGTAATACGGTCGAATCGAGTTCACAGAGTTTCTCTATTTTTAACAATAAGTCAGCCATCACTGGTGATGAGCTTACGAACGGCGTTAAGCCTGAGTTCCTTAGTCCCGATCGATACATTCGGTTGCTTTTCTGTAGCTCATAATGACTCCACGCTCTAGTAATGAGAGCAACGAGTTCCTCTGGCTCGAACGGTTTCTCGAGATACCAGAATGCTCCGTCTTCCATCAGACGCACGATCTGCGAAACATTTCCCCTTCCTGATAATATTATCACTGGAGTATCGGGGAATCTCTTCTTCGCATAGGCCAAGAAATCTCGACCGGTTGCTCTTGGCATTTCAAGATCTATCACCGCAACAGCTATTTTTTCGGTCATTCGTCTTTGGGCTTCTAGCCCATCCCCGGCCTCGACAATTTCGCAGTCAAGTCGACGGAGTACTCTTCCTAGTGTCGCACGGAAATTTGAATCGTCATCTGCTACGAGAACGGAAAATATCTTTGATGAGGCCGTGGGCTGGTTTGGCATTGGAGGTTCGAATCCAGAAAGATTTACACGATAGACTCAGTAAGTATTACGTACAGAATTGGAGGAAACTTTAGAGGAAGGGAATTTGGTCCTATTTCTCCGTGCTTAGCTAGCCGACTCGATGGCACGTCGATTGCTGGGTTTGAGAGGCCGATGGTGTCTGTGCGCATGAGTATTTGAACAACAATTTGGAGTTAAGCCCATGAGCAAAGCGGTGCTAGTTGTGGATGATGATCCGAGAATTCTGTCTTCAATGCAGAGGACTTTTCGAAAAGAACTATACGAAATGTACACAGCACTAAATGCCGAACAAGGGCTAAGCATTTTGCAAGCCATACAGGTTGAAGTGGTAATTGTTGATCAGAATATGCCGTTCATGAGCGGACTCGAGTTTTTATCTCTCTCGCGAGAGATATCCCCGGAAACGATTCGAATAATGATAACAGGAGAAGCTGATTTGTCTCTTGCGCTGCGAGCTATCAATGAGGGAGAGATTTATAGATTTTTTACCAAGCCTTACAACGAGATTGAGCTAGGAATTGCCCTGCGGGAAGCGTTGAAGCATAAGAGAATTTTCGGCCAGAATCGAAAGGCACTGGAGGTTCTCAAAATGCAAGCGGCTTATATAGATCACTTAGAAAGAGAGCATCCTGGAATAACGCACATTGAACGAGATGAAACCGGGTGCGTCCTCATTTCGGGAGGTCTCGCTGATTATGATGGACTCATTGAAGAACTTGAAGATGAAATTGAAGCATTAGAAAAGACACACTGAGAGAAGGAGTGCGTAGGAGCTATGATTAAAATTCTCGTAGCGGAAGATTCCAGTTTTTTTCGGAGACAAATTGTACGCTCACTTGAGAGTACGAAATTTCAGATCGTAGAGGCGGAAAACGGAAGAGATGCTCTTGACCTTCTTCTCGCAGATTCTGATATAGAAATTGCGATAGTTGATTGGAATATGCCCTATCTTAGCGGGCCAGAAGTTTGCAAGCAGGCAAAGCTTCTTCGGACAGAATCATTTATCTACTGCATTCTCTTTACTTCACAAGATGATACTGGCGATGTCATTCAAGGCATGGACTCCGGCGCAGATGATTTCATCGCAAAATCAAGAAGCTTTGAAGAGCTTCATGCTCGAATTCGGGCAGGAAGGAGAATTGTTGAACTTCATCAACGACTTCACCAAGAGAAGGAACAACTGCAGGTAACGAACCGGGCACTTCTCCGGACTGCTAGGGAGCTCAAGGAAAAGGAGGGGAAGTTGGCACAAAAGAGCCGTTTAGAATCTATCGGATCTCTGGCGGCTGGTATTGCCCATGAACTCAACACCCCCCTGCAATACATTCGCGACAATACTACTTTTGTGGTGGAGGAAATTCGAAATTTAACAGCTCTGTTTACAGCGTACGAAGATCTGAAAAGCCATGTTTCCGAGGAGGAAAAGGAAACGGTCGAAAAAGTTAAGTCGCTTCTCGATTTCGAATATCTTAGTCAGGAAATTCCTTTGGCCTTAGAGCAAACTTTGAAGGGAGTAGAGTCTGTTACAAAAATTGTTTCATCGGTCAGGGAGATCGCACGACCAAATTTCGGTCAGTACACAAACTGCAATATCAATGACATTATTGCCGATGTAATTACGGTTTCAAGAGGGGAGTGGAAACGAGTCGCTCGAATGAGTTTGGAATTGGACCCAGGCTTGCCGAATATCTCCTGTAGTCGAACCGAGGTTGGCCAAGCCATTCTTCAACTCGTGACAAATGCGGCAGAGGCCATTGCTACATCAGAAAGCATTGCTGGGGAAATCGTAGTTTCTACCGAGCGAAAGAGTGATCACATTGAGATAGTCGTGCAAGATAATGGCATAGGAATTGATTCCTCCATTCAACATCAAATATTTGATCCATTCTTCACTACTAAGAAGGTGGGTGAAAACCTCGGTCAAGGATTGGCATTAACTTATGCCACAATTGTGGAGCATCACGGTGGCACAATTCAGATGGAATCTACTCCTGGTTCGGGGGCTCGATTTTCATTGACCCTTCCTATCACGAGTAACTCCAACGCCCTAGATGGACGGTCCGTTGAGTCGATAGATGATATTCTTCGCCAATGAGCACGAAATGTTGCGCTGCGCTAAACAGGTCACGAAAGGTTTAAGTCTAGGTTGTGGTCTATAATGAGCCTCAAAAACAACGCCAGTTCGTGGTGTCGCTTTTGGTGATCGCTCTAACTGAAAAAATCAGCGAATCGCCGCATCTGCGCTGCGATCCAAGACTTTTCTCGAGAGCTTGGCTTCTCAAATTGTTGTAAGACCGCTTCTTTGCCGAGGGTGTTGAATTGCGCATCCAGAGCTCGTAGGAATCCTCGCCCGAAGGTTTTGTCGCATTCGTCCTTTAGTCGCTTCCATGCCGGAAGAGGGTTCTTTGGATCTCTCGCTGGATCGGCGTGTTCAAAGTAGGCATCGATAAACAGCGCGGGATCGACTTTGGCAAATAATTTTTCGAGGATAGCGCATTCAACTTTGTATGCTTCTGAAGCTGCCGCCGTTTCGGAAGAGTGCCGACGGGTAAGGGTTTCAGTCATTGCTTCATCGAGCCATGCGAAATGAGAAACGGTTCTTTCTCCCGAGTCCGAAAATCTTCCAAAGCTTAAGCCCTGCTTGAAGAAGTTCCCCGGAAAATCTCCGGAATTGGCCTTAGCAGAGAGAACTACCCCTTTTCCTGCTAGTGCGTGGTAATACTCGTGAACCGCAGAGACTCGTACCATCTCTTTTGTAGTCCAGGGAAAAAGACTCGCTTCGTGGTAGAATGCAGAATATTCACCCAGGGTTACCGTATTTTCCTGTGGCTCTCCGGTCTCTATGAGTGGAGAGGAGAGATCCAGTTCTTCTAAGTGTGGAAGGTTTCTGGCGGCCGCTTCTGGAAGACTACCCGCGGCAACAAGTTCTTGGATGCGAACTTGAAAGAGTTCCAGTTCTCCAGACAAGAGAAGTGCTCGTTGAATTTCATTCTTCGGTTCGACCGCCATGAACTCAAGAGCCCTTAGTGCGAATTCATGATCGGGCATTTCACCGACGATTTCTTGAAATTCCGAGTGCTGCAGGACCTCTGTGTCGTCAACAAGAATTCTACTAGGACCGAACCCCTTCTCTCTTGGAAACATGAAAGCTGTCTGGAAAGTGCCACCGCAGCTCAGGCTCAGATCATCAACACGTGAGCGAATGGTTCGGAGATCTTTCCCCTCTGGTATTGGAGCATCGGCCGAAAACTCGGTAGCAAGAGGGGGGAGCTCGTTCCCCGAATCTCTTACGGATTTCACTAAAATTGCTTTAGCTATGGCCTCTCCTTCCTCTCCACGTTTATTTAGAGATTCTCTGAGATCGTAAATGTGCCCCATTACTTCTTCAGAGTGCGGATGCACGAGCCGTAGAGAGCGTTCGGCTAAAGGATGGGATGCACTGCAAGTTGGGATTGGACTATCGAGAACCATTACCAGAACTACTATTACCAGAATGATTGAGGTTAAAGTGGTTTCTCATCGCACGAAGAAGGGGAGCTTCTCTTCCTGCACCCTCATTGAGATCGGTGAATTCAACGCCGTTGCCAGAGAGTTTTAGATGGAACTCCATCTCTTCTCGCAAAAGCCCCGAGTGCTTCGAATCAAATATTCCGCCAACGAGTCCTACTGTTGCATTGCTCTTCTTTGCCGAAGTGAGTACGGCAGAGATAAGCTGCCCAGCAGACTTTCCAGCTTCCCTAACTATGGCAATTGCGACTTCATCCCTCTCAACGTCTGCGAGCTCCAATACCTTTGGAGCAAATCCAGCTAACTTTTGAGCGCTATTGTCGTCTCGGCCATAGAGGAGCGGGATAATGTCTTGCAAGTTTGAGACTCCAAAATGTTCACAAACACACTCCACCAAACGAGAATTTCCACTCCGCTTTACTTTATCATGGATTAAGGTCGCCTCGTTTATGGCTCGCTTACCGATATAAAAACCGCTCGCTTCATCTCCCAGCAATGGTCCCCACCCTCCGGCTCTAAAGAGTTTTCCGTCGAATTCAGAGATGCAAAATGAACCCGTTCCAAGACCAAGTACAACACCATCGTTTCCGAGAACTTTAAGGAGCAGCCGAGCATCATTTACTGCGGTAACGTTTTCGGGTGCAAAAAGGAGTTCAGTGAAGACCTCTTCGACCTCCATTTGTTGTCGAGGAGTCTCAATTCCAGCAAATCCTCCGAGCACTTTCGTCTCGCGAGGGTTATCGATGCCAAAATCTTCTTTTAAGCCCGAAAGGAAATCTCGAAGGGCTGGAAGGCCATGGGTGCTGACATTCAGTCCTGGTAGGGTGGCATCTCGTATCTCCTCTGGAGAGCTGTTACGCAATGAGTCTTCGTTTGTGACAACGACTTTTGTTTTGCTGCCACCAGCATCAATTCCCACCAAAGTCATGCTTGCAATCCTGACAATTCTTTACAGAACGCTAACACAGCAAGCGAACGTAATCACATTGAGAATTACGCATGGGGAGAAGAGGTTAGGGAGTAGACCTGCCTCCAGAGCGGCTCCGTCGATACCTTTTCTCCAGTAATTATAAGGTCTTCGGGCTCTAGGTTGTACAACTTGGAGATCTCTTTCTGTCGTTTCTTGAGCTCGCCGCGCTTTATCTTGTCAGCTTTCGTAAGTACCACAATTACTGGAACTTCGCTTTCGAATCCGAGGCGCTGAATAGCCAATTCATCTTCTTCGGGGTCTCTCCGAATATCGTTTAGGAGGAAAACTCCTTTCAAGCAGTGGCGGTGCATCACGTACTCGACCGTGAGGAGGCTGATATACTCCCGCTTTCGTTTCGAAAACTTGGCATAGCCAAACCCAGGAAGGTCCACCAGATGAACAAGATGTTCCGTTCCGTTGTGAACTGTCCTTGCCTGATAGGAGTGGAAGCTTTGCGTTTTTCCAGGAACACTACTCGTATAGGCGAGCTTCTTTCGTCCGGTGAGGCGATTGAGCAGTGAGGACTTGCCCACGTTGGATCTCCCAGTAATCGCAACTTCCGAGATTCCTTCATCTGGCAACGCTTGAAGCGTTGTTGCTGACGAATGTAGGAACACGTCCATGACTTTTACTTCTTGTGTCATGATCTTCTATGCCCAAGTCAGCTTAGTGAGAGCTCTCTGAACGGCTGGACTTATCAATATCTGACGAGCCAGAGTTCGCAGAGGGAAGAATGCTCTTAAGCTTTGCCTCAATTCGTAAGCACTTCACCCCAAGCCACAATATGTATGCCGAGAGCAGCCCCCAAACTACCAGGTATGCCCAAAATAGCGCTTGATAAGTATCTGGAGGAGTTTCCATAGGGAGATAGTATGCCTAGAGATGAGGGTGATGACAAACCATCCGTTATACGACGCTCTGCCGTTCAAGCATCTGAACTGATTGCTCAATCCTTGCTATCCGGTACCGCAGCCAGAGCAGGAGGACTGAGAGCGCCATAATGACGAGAGATGAATAGAAAAATCCTTGGCGCATCAACGGATCGACAAGGCCACCTCGTTGAACCACTTGAGGGTGAAGCTGCTGAAACTGAGGAAGGAGCTTAATGGAGTAAACCACCACTGGGACTGTTAAAGCACTGAGAATTCCAAGAGCCGCTGTATGTGTAGGAAGCTTTGAAGAATCCCCAAAGGCTCGGAGTACATTGAGGCTGAAAAGGAGGAGCCACATAAGCAAAGATGAGATTAGGCGGGGCTCAAATGTAAATGGCTTACCCCAAGCGGCGTTTCCCCAAATCATTCCCGTAAAGAGCATGATAGAGGCAAAGAGGAAGCTTACTTCGGCTGCGCTAATTTGAAGAGCATCGAAGGCGCGATTATTAGTTGCCAAATACCCCAGTCCAGCAACGAACAGCGCGGTAAGTGCAAGGTAAGCTGCAAAGGCTGAAGGGACATGAAAGTAAAAGATCCTCTGAACTGCTCCCATCGTTCGCTCGTCTGGGACTACAAGAAATATCCAGTAGAGGATAAAAGCAACAGCAATACTGACAACGAGAGAGAAGGAAAGGAATTTCATATCAATATCAAGTCTCTTTTGTTTTTGTACCGGATGCAATCAGGTCTTCGATAATTGAGTCGGCGATACAGAAGCCGTCCTGGGTGAGACGAAAATGGCTTCCTGATATCTCTGCCAATCCCTCGAGGATGAGGGCTTCCCGCTTTTCCTTGAGTTCCAGTAAGTCTGAAATCGGTATTCCGTGTGTTGTTCGTAAGCCGAGCATGATTCGCTCAGATCTCTCGTCGTCGTCGCCAAGTTCTTCACTCCATGCGACAGGCAGCGAGTTTTGGCCAATACGAGAGATGTACTCACCTGGATTCCCGATGTTTGACCATCGAAAACCCCGGTTTTCGAGGTAGGAATGGGCTCCTGCTCCGAGTCCCAGGTAGGAGGCTCTTCGCCAGTAATTCGAATTGTGAATGCTCTGAAATCCTGTTTGGGCAAAGTTGCTTACCTCATACTGTTGGAAGCCCCGGTTTGGCAGTTCCTGCAGTAAGAGCTCGTACTGGCTTCTCACCTCTTCGTCTGGTAGCGGTGTCATTGTTCCCGTACTTACGGACTGAAAAAAAGGAGTCCCTTTCTCAATGGTGAGAGAGTAGGCCGAAATGTGCTTTGGTCTAAGATGAACAGCCTCTTCGATATCTTTTTCGAGATCTGCGATTGCTTGCCCTGGAATGCCAAAGATGAGATCCAGGCTAATATTTGGAACATTCGCTTCTTGGAGATAAAGCACTGCGGTTTTGATGTCTGCTCCGGAGTGATCTCGTCCGAGGACGTCGAGAATTTTAGAGTTGAAGGACTGAGACCCTAAACTTACTCTATTGATACCAACTAACGAGAGTTCTTGAGCCTTATTCGCAGTAATGTCTTGTGGGTTCGCCTCGGCCGTGACCTCGATAGTGTTCCAAGGGATGCTGAAGGAGCTATCGAGTGCGTGATGTATCTTTGAAATGCTCTTTGAGCCAAGGAGTGACGGTGTTCCCCCTCCCCAGTATATACTCGAAATGTCTGTTGGTAAGTCGTCGTATCTCTCTCTGAGGAGAGCTACTTCTCTTATGATGCCATCCCGATACTGTTCTTCGGGAATAGCTTTCACTGCGTACGTATTGAAGTCGCAATACGGACATATTTTTCGGCAGTAAGGGATATGTAGGTAAATACCAAGCATGATGAATTATAGCCGTTCTCAAAAGAAAACTCTGTAAAGAGGGGGATTCTTGCAAGAGGTTCTCTGGTAGCCTATAGCGATACTCAAAAACAATGGCACGAAGTGACATTATTTTTGGTGAACACCCTAAAGAACCCCTCTAGTGCGAACCGTCAAAAGGATTGAGCGGCCAACCGTGGCCTTTTGCGATAATGCTCTTAAGCGTTTCTTCTCGGTACATTTGCTGCCATGCCCTAACCGGCCCGTACTCGAGTTTCGGAAGGGTGTTCGCAATGAGCCTAGGTGGATCTGGAAGAGCCTCAGCATATCTGCTTAAGACGGCAAAAAGGACTGTTCCCACCCTTCGGAAGGCATCGTCCGTACCAGAAAAATTATGGGAAGCATCGCTCCCAGTATTGGTCTTCTCTAGCATTGATTTCATAACAAGTGATCGATCTTCCGGAGAGACGATTCTTAGCCATGCTTGGGAGGGAGACATGAGATCCTCGTCATTAACGCCTCTTCTCGCGCCTCTGAGGAGTTCAACACTTTCTTCATAACTGACAAATCGAGCGGTGACTTCGTGGCTCCTGAAATCCAGGGAGTATGTGTAGTAGCCAAATTCTGCCCAATTGCCGAGCGAGGGATCCTCGAGTTTCGGAAAGCTCTTGTTGCGTTGCTCGTCAACAATCTTCCCAAGAAAACACTCCGTAGCAAAAACCACTGAAGTGACATTGGGACCTTTGTTTTTGATGGTAAATTCATAGTCAGAGAACTGGCAAACAGCTCGAGGATCAAGCTCGAGATCGGTCACGCAGTAGTGGCTCTTCCACCCTGGGAAGAAATCCTCAAAGACGGCTGCATGCTTGATATCTGCGTTTTCTAAAAGGGCTTGAAGGTAATCGAGAGGTTGACTGTATGGTGTAAAGCTGTGGCGAGTGTTTTCAACAATCCCTTCTTCTCCCATGGCCAACTGAGATTCTTGAAGTTCTCGGCATTTCCCAATGAGTCCTGCATTTTCACGGGCTATGCGGCTTAGTGTGCGAGCTATTTCTCCCTGTGTTTTTTTGTCCATCGCCCAAAACTCAGGGGAGTATCGCAGTGTTTCGGGAAGCGAAGTGATCTCAGGGCTAGATTCCGGTGCGTTATCAACAGCATCCCTTACCCTCTGCGCATAACCTTCTTTCACATAGAGATCCTGTGCAATAAGGGCGGATCTAAAAGCGATGAGTTTATGGAGCTCTCCCCTATCTATGGCATCGGATAGTGCTGCTAACTCTTGAATTTGACTGGGCTGAGGAGTCGCACCTTCCCTGTCATTTCGTCCTTTTTCCTGCCTGTCGAACTCCATGTCACTGTTATCAGCAGAAAGCTCGCCATGTTGCATGAATAAGGTACGGATCCGTAAGAGAATCTCCTAATGAATCACTATTTTCGGTGCTTTCTACGGGCCTTTCTCTGGGCATCTCGTTTGGCTCGAACCTCGTCCGGGTCCTTGGGCTCCTCTTCGTCAGGACTCTCTACTTCAGCGCCTTCTGCCGATTCGTGGACGAGCTGCATCTGCTCCTCCCTTGCTAACCTTTTACGCTCTTCCTCCTCTATGTGAGCCATAAGCTCTTCTGCGCTTGGGATCTCGTAGTAGAAGAGCTTTCTCACCACGTTCTGCTTGAGCCGCTCGAGCATCTCCTGAAAGAGAAGGAATCCTTCCCGTTGGTACTCATGCTTAGGGTTCTTCTGGCCGTATCCGCGCCAGCCGATCCCTTCTCGCAAGTGATCCATGTCTTGGAGGTGCTGATTCCAGAAGTAATCGAGGGTTTCGAGGAAGGTGTCCTGTTCGACAGTTGTGAACTCTAGTGGCTTTCCTTCATCACGAGAAATTCGAACAGAGATCGGAAGATCTCCTATCGCCCTAAGCTTCTCTTCTCGCTCAGATAGTCGTGCCTCGTATGTCTCCCATGCCTTTGAGCGTAAAAAGTCGAAAATAGCCTGCTGGTTCAGTTCAAATTCGTCGGGAAATTCGAGTTCCTCACCGGTTAGAAATGTGTACTGGTTCCTGATCTCGTCAAGGTTCCAGTTAACCGCCTTTTCTCGATCGTTGCAGATAGAGACCACGAGAGACTCAAGGATGTCATCGACTGCGCTTTGCACTTCTCCTCGAATATCCTCGTTCATGAGAATCTTTGAGCGCAGGTTGTAAATCACCTGTCGTTGCTTATTCATTACATCATCGTATTCAGTAACATGCTTTCTGCTTTCGAAGTGGAAGCCTTCAACTTTTCTTTGGGCATTCTCGATGGAGCGGCTAAGCATTCTCCCGTCCATAGCTACTCCCTCTTCCCATCCCATGCGGGTCATAATTGCCTGTAAGCGTTCGCCTCCAAACCGCTTCATGAGGTCATCTTCAAGTGAAACGTAGAAGCGGCTCGCGCCTGGATCTCCCTGTCTCCCTGCTCGGCCCCGTAGCTGATTGTCGATTCGCCGCGACTCGTGACGTTCTGTTCCGATAATAAACAGCCCACCAGCGGCAATGACTTTCTTCTTTTCTTCTTCGCACTGCGCTCGATACTTCTCGTATGCGCTTTGGAAGCTCGGATCGTCGTGATCGCGGGTGCCGACTTCTTGAGCTGCAAGTGCTTCCGGATTTCCACCGAGCATAATATCGGTACCTCGACCAGCCATGTTTGTTGCTATGGTGACCGCCCCGAGTCTCCCTGCTTGAGCGACTATCTCGGCTTCGCGCTCATGGTGCTTTGCGTTCAAAACGTTGTGAGGAACGTTACGAGAGGTCAATTTTCTGGAAAGTGCCTCACTTTGTTCGATGCTAATCGTACCGACGAGGATTGGCTGACCTGACTTATTGATCTCTTCGATATCGTCAGCAACGGCCTCGTATTTTTCCACCCGTGAGCGCAAAATAAGATCAGTCTGATCATCTCGAATCATCGGCTTGTTGGTTGGTATGACCACAACTGGGAGCTTATAAATCTCTAGAAATTCTCCAGCTTCAGTGTCCGCTGTCCCGGTCATTCCGCTCAATTTCTCGTACATCCGGAAGTAGTTTTGAAAAGTAACGGAAGCAAGGGTTTGGTTCTCTCGTGCAATTTGAAGGCCTTCCTTCGCTTCGATGGCTTGGTGCTGTCCATTGGACCATCTTCGTCCTGGCATTAAGCGGCCAGTGAACTCATCGACGATAATTATCTGTCCATCTCGAACCACATAATCGACATCACGTTCAAAGCTCGTGTGCGCCTTGAGTGCAATGTTTACATGGTGGAGCATGTCGATATTGTTTGGATCGTACAAATTATCGATCTCCAGGAGACGCTCAGCGTGAGCAACGCCGTCCTCTGAAAGCATCGGTTGCTTTGTTTTTAAGTCAACCTCGTAGTCTTCGCCATTTACGAGTTTCGGGATGATCTTGTTGACGATGTAGTACTTGTCCGTCGCATCTTCAGCCGGTCCGGAAATGATCAATGGTGTACGTGCTTCGTCAATCAAAATAGAGTCGACTTCGTCCACAATGGCAAAGTGATGTCCTCTCTGCATCATTTCAGAGGAAGAGAACTTCATGTTGTCTCGAAGGTAGTCAAAGCCAAATTCATTATTCTGGCCATAGGTAATGTCTGATCGGTAAGCCTCGCGCTTCTGGTCTTCATCAAGTCCGTGGAGTACGACGCCAACACTTAATCCCAAGAACCGGTATACCTGACCCATCCATTCGGCATCTCGTCGTGCGAGGTAGTCGTTTACCGTAACAACATGAACCCCTTTTCCAGTAAGTCCGTTAAGGTAAGCAGGGAGGGTTGCGACGAGGGTTTTTCCCTCACCGGTCTTCATCTCAGCAATCTTTCCCTCGTGCAGGACATTTCCTCCAACGAGCTGCACATCAAAGTGACGCATCTCGAGTACTCGCTTTGCTGATTCGCGGACGACAGCGAACGCTTCTGGCTTGATGCTGTCTAAGGATTCTCCGCGGTCGAGACGCTCTCGGAACTGAGTGGTTTGCGCTTTGAGATCGTCGTCCTGCATGTTGCGGTACTTTCTCTCTAGGTCGTTTACCTGAACGATTAGCGGACGAAGAGATCGTATGTAGCGATCGTTACTAGAGCCAAAAATTTTCTTTAGAATCGTTTCAATCATTCGTGTTTAAGAATTACAGCATAGTTAGAATTAAAAAGTTGGTAGGGTTAAAAAGCAAATCGCATTACAGCTCTGCATGCATCCATAAGCTCTATCACCGGGCAACCTCTTTGACCGAACAGCAAGAACAGTCGCTAGAGATGTTGGTTGTAGCGCTGGTTGCACTGTATCGCCCAATCAATATCCTTTTCCGAGACCCCTCCAGCGTCGTGAGTCATCAGGTGAATCTTAACGGTATTGTAAACGTTCGACCACTCCGGATGGTGGTTTAACCTCTCGGAAAGCAAGGCGAGCTCGGTCATAAAGGAAAATGCCTCGAGAAAGTCCGAAAACTTGAACTCTCTAGCGAGCTTGTTGTCCTCTAAATGCCATCCGGGAAGGCCGTCGAGTTGAGCATTTATCTCGCCTGCTGAAAGCAGTTTTGGGGCCATGGGCTATCTCCTCAGTTCAATGACTCATTGTTCTGAGAGTGCCGAAAAAAGGCAAGGGCTTAGCTCTTCCCCCTGTGGGTTGCGTAACAAGGGTGGTAGAGTCCTACTTCTAAGGCATCCATTCGGTGCCAAAACGGGTTGATGTGCCATTTCCGCCGTCTGGATTCCCCGTCTTAACGCTATCTCCAACTCGTGTTCCCCCACCGAGATCGGTCGGATCTTCTATCGAGTCTCCAAGGCGAGTGAGTTTTTCGTTTGAGTTCTCGCCAACCAATTTGGCGCTGGCAAATACGAGTGCAATGACAACTGCTGCTACTAGCGCGAAATCGATGCAGCTGATTCCAGCAGACTGTTGAATTCGTTTATTGAAAGATTGAGTTTTCACTGTTCCACCCCACAACCTATTCGAGCATCGCCTAGTCACCACATTCATCGAAAAGGGCAATGCGAGTTGTCCTAGGACTAATCAGGGATTGGCCGAGAATTGCTTCTCGAAAGATTCAAAGAGTATCTGTTGCTTTTACGAGAATTTCTTAGGAATGAGCCGCTACGATTTCGAATCCGTGATGGCTACACCGCAACTGACTACCGCTACTACACCGCCAGCTTCCTTGCCAGGAATTGGAGTCATGTCAGCATCTCTTTTTGCGAGATAGCTACGCACCTTCTTGTGGAAGAGACTTCCCTCCCGTAAGAGCCACTTTCTAATCGATGGAATATCCTTGATATAAATCTGGTTAAAGTCCGTGCGGGAGTTGAGATTTCTTATTTTGTTCTCACCCTTGGAGTTCTCTTCGGCCGCCTGGACGAGAGTTTCGATGTTTTCTCCAAGCATTTCGAGTATCTCTGAGGCTCCCTTGCTATAGGTGTATTCCAACTCTTTAAGTCGAAGCCCTCTCGGGGTTTTTTCGATGGCTCCAATTCTCTCCAGTTCAACGAGGACGGTTCCGGGAGTAACGCAGGTATCAACAGAGCGGACGAGTTCTGAAAACTGGGAATCTGTTCCCTCGTGTTTGAGAATTCTCGGCTTCCCGGCCTGTGTGGTAAACCGACTATCTTGTTCCCATTGGCCAATAATGCGTGAAGAGAGACTTGCTGTCGTTTCCACGGGAAGTCGACTTTCTCCCTCGCTCATCACTCGGCGGGTACTAATCCGGTCTATGCCTGTGAGGACGCTAACGCGACTGGGGTTGACCTTCAGCCCCTTTTTTTCAAGCTCGCGAGATGCTGCGTCGATAAATGCTTCCCGAGCAATCTCTACAAATTCCCGAAACCGCCCATCCGCCCGCAAGAACATTGACGCCAGGGCGGTGAGTCCGCGCCGCAAACACCGGCGGTGGGCTTCGGAAATTTCGCTCATGTGGCACGCCTTCTTATTCGAAATGAATAATTTTTACTTTTGTATCATATGTACCTATACGGCTGCTATCGGTTCTTTCTTGAGCTTTGATATCGGGAATTTTGGAGTGTTCGCAATCTATGGAGTTGAGGAGGAAAAGGTGAAAGCTCCTCTTTACAGCAAGAATGGTGTTCTTACTGGGGGGATACAGAGGAGCTTTCTATAGCAAGCGGTTACTGTGGTTGGAAGTCGGGAGTCGCCGATTCCTAGGGTCTGAATTGATCCGGCTCTTTGGTTCGAACCAGAGTCAATATCATTCAGTCTCTACAGGATGATATGGCAGGAAAAAGAGGGGCGTATCATGTAAAAGTAAAAAATATACTTCAATCATCAAGATCGTGCTGCTGACCGGATTAAGAGGATGGCTATTTCACCTGGGTGATGATCGCCCAGCGAAGGTAGGTGCGCGGTATCATTAAGACTCTTTCGACCGAGCGTGCTATGCGTTGGATGAGATCTTAAAATAAAACGCAGGGTGCGCAACGCTCAGAGAGACTTAATTGTTCAGTCACAGTTCTTGTACGACTTAGTGGCTATTTTATTTCGGAATCTTGCTTTAGTAGTCTCAGATGAAGACTCATGGCGTCTGTTAGTGTGGGAGAGACTTCGCTCATTCGTGCTCCGTTTGTATCAACTTGTCGGATGAAGCCGAGAAGCTCCTCTTGGGACGTTCCTGAGCTCGCAAAGCGGATACTCTCCCCGAGTTGATAGACAAAAGATTCTGGGAAGTTCGCTTCTAATTTCTCTCGCAGGATCTCTGGAGCTGAGCAGTCCTCTATGACAAACATTCTTTCGCACAGGTGTCTGCTCACCTCGTTTGTTGGACCATAAGTTTTGACCTTCCCCTCTTGAAGTACCAACACGCGATCAGCTAACCGTTCCACAACATCCATTCTGTGCGAGGAGACGAGGAACGCGATATTGGGTGATCGCTCTCGGATAATATTCATGAGCTCATGGGTTCGCTGAACATCGAGACCATCAAAGGGTTCATCGAAGAGGAAGAAGAGTGGGTTAGTGAAAAATCCGGCTGCTGTCTGAACTCTCTGCTTTTGCCCTTTGGAGAGTTCTCGTCCCTTTTTGGGCAGGAGAGGATAGAGTTCGAGAACCTCTAAAAGTTCAGCTCCTTCTTGTTGGAAATAGTTCCCGCGTGGAGCTTTCAGGCGGCACCAGAGCTTTAAATACTCTTTAACAGTGATGTCCGAAAATACGGATCCCGTCTCAGGGCAAAATGCCATATGTCTTTCGGGTCGCAACAGCTCTCCGGTGTTTGCGTTTCTTGCACGTAGTTGGCCCGATTCCGGTGGAAGCAGTCCAAGGAGAGCTTTCATAAAGGTCGATTTGCCGGCGCCGTTGTGTCCTGCGAGAGCGATAACGTTTCCCGTGAGCTCCACCTTGCCGGTTGAGAGGACCACGTTTCCATCGTAGCCGACGGAGAATCCTTCCGCTTCAATTGTCACCTGTTGACGATTGCTCATCAGAGATCCTCCAGGTGTGCTGCAAACCATCGAGCATTTGATCGGATGAGCCAAATAGTAAGAACCAAAGTCAGTAGAGTGTTGATGACGAGGACATTGAGATGAGGCTGGAATAGAGGAACGAGAATAATTGGTCCCATTCCCAGGATGGGTAAACAGGTAAGGATGTCACGTATCAATCCACCCTCATCTCCCAGGACAAAACTTAGAGTCCAGACTGCTCCCCCCAATACGGCAAGTCCAAGAGGGAGGTATCGATAACACACTGCAAAAAGCTGATAGCGATGTTTTAGGTCGGCGATTGAGGCGACAATCGCCGCAAAGCTAAAAGACACCACCAGGCAAACGATCCAAAGGAGGAGATGGCCGATATCTCGTTCAAATATTCCTCCCCAATCCTCTGCTTCGCCAAGTCCCGCAAAGAGGGCATATGTCGCTGGAACCGAAGCAAGGAGAAACGCTCCAACTCGGAGGATGGTGACTATCCAGATGGCTGAGTAGAAGTCACGTTTTCCCATAGCGGCTACCATAGGGAGGAGTGCTCCACTCCTTGCAAAGTAGTCGAGTACTCGCCGATGAGCTTTTATCGCCAGCCAGAGTGCAATAATCACTATGCTCGCAATGCTTGCGAGAAGACCAAGTTCGTAAGTCACATTGGTAAGTTGTACAGGCGCAACATATCCATTGGCATGGAAGAACTGAGTGCCAACCGATTGCAGTACGTTGTACTTGTTTTCAAAAAGTTTGATGTACTGTTTCTGTTCTGGCTCATCGAAGTACACCTGATTCATAAGCATGAGCGCTGGGAAGCTATAAGCATCAGCACGAGGATGCTCTGCCTCAGGAGACAGAATGGCATCGGGTATACAGTCCCGTACGCAAACGTGCATCCTTTCAAAATTTCCCTCGAATATTCTTTCGTATTCACTGGTGTCGAAGGAGGTAGGGTTCTTCACATGGATAGCAATATCTAGGCGGTCAGGGGCGCACTTGCCGTTCTGAGGCGGAACTTCGAAATGCTGACCATTCTCATCTACTATATTCTGCCAGCGACAGATCTCGAGATGCTCAACTCGCTCACCCTTCCCATAGACGAGTTTTCTGACGAGGTTGTTCTTTTGTCGTTCCTCAAACTGTTCAGAGAGATTTTTCGGAGTATAGGTTACTGTCCTCATCGCAAAGGACGTAACCCAAAGCTGAATAATCACGAGTATAACGCTTAAGAATAGGGGAAAGAGTAGTAGCGATACGAAGAGACGAGGGATTCGTAAAAGAGAAAGTGCGAGCCTTAAGCCAGCCATTGAGGACCCTAAACTTGATTAACCTTCCATAGGTTATGGCGGAAGTTCGCTCAATAATTGCAAAAAATGTTCACGATACTGACGAGCGCTCTCTTCCCAGGTGAGGTGGGAGACGGCCCGCGTCGCATTATCCGCAAGTGATTTTAAACGATTAGCATCAGAGAGAAGGACCGAAATCTTCTTTGCGGCTTCCTCTGGATCGGCGAGATCAAACAAGAGCCCAATTTCGGAGTCTCCAATGACCTCTCTGTGCCCCGGAATATCCGAGATGCAAACCGGAAGTCCTGCTGCAAGGGCCTCAAGGACGGCATTCGACCTCCCCTCGTGGGAAGATGCGGAAACGTAAAGGGTAGAAATTGAATATAAAACCCCAATTTCCTCCGGAGAGAGAGTGCCAGGAATTCTCACTCGGTCTTTAATGTTGAATTCTGAAGCTAACAGCATGAGCTCTGTTTTGTACTCTTCAGTTACCCTACCAGCGAGGACCAATACCACTTCACTGTCATATTCAAGCAAACTTAAGCAGCGCATCAAAAATTCAGGCTGTTTCAAAGCTATAATTCTCCCAACATAACAGAGGATTTTGTGCCCAGGTTGGCCCTGCTCTCTCTCAACATGTAGACGAGTTCTTAATGAATTTTGAGCCTCACTCGAAGTCTGAAATCGAGAAATACCGTTAGTGATAACTGATATTTTGTCTGCAACCAAAGGCAAGCACTCTTTAAGCTCTGCAGCGAATTGATTGCTCACCGTTGTAATCCGTGTTGCGCGCTGAACAAATGGTCGAAAAAGAAATCGAAGTCGACCGCGGAGGAGCTTAATGTCTTCTCCTCGAACGGTTAGCATATACGGCTTCCCGCTGAAGAGTTTGATAAAATACGCAGGAATAGCGGTAACAATCCAATGGCCATGGATGAGCTGACACTCACTCACATGGCGTATGCCAAAAAGGAACATCTGAATGAGGAATAAAGGAACTTGTAGGACAAGCAGGGGATTTTTCCTTAGGTTTGGAAGTATGCCCTGACCGAAAGCGAGTGCTCCTCGGCTCAGAAGTCCGTAGCGATAGCGTGCTATGGAAAAGCTTCCTCGAGAATCAGAGGGCTCCTCATCTTTGTCGTATGGAACGATGATGGTCCCGCTTACCTCGAGATCGGATAGAGAATCAATTAAACGACCGAGAAAAAGCGAAGCTTCATCCCCTAGCCATCGGGGAAATGAAGTGGTGAGGACAAGGACCTTCACTGCACTTCTCCTATTAAGTAGGGACCAATCTCATAGAGGAGTTTGAAGTGCTTTCTCGTAAAAGCATTCCACCGTTCGAGCTCTTCTTTGCTGAGGAGCTCTTTTGCTCGATATTGGGCAAAAGTCTTCTCATAGCGTGAGCGATGGAGGGCTATATGGGTAATGCCCTTGAGTTTGAATGAGTCTTCAATTGGACGGCTGGGGTTTTTGATCCAAGCGATGATGGTGCGATCCGAATAGTACCCGCTGTTATACACGTCGCGATCATAAAGGTAGTAGCGGTTCCCAGTGTAGAGGAGATACACCTTCGCATTCTTTGGTAGCACCTCATTGATGGCGTCGGCGACAAGCGATTCAGTTACCTTTTCGTTTCGATACCTCTTGGCCGTTTTCTCCCCGGAGAGAACAGACAGGATGTCACGTTCCACTATCGTATGAACACCGTAGCTCAGCCCAATGAGAATATGAAATGCGATTCCCAAATTTACTACAATATTGCGCCATCGTTCTCGAAGAATGGTAAGGCTTGCCAGTGAGAGCAGTACCGCCAGTCCAAAAAGTGGGCTGAGATACCGGATTCTTGCTCCTCCAAGCTCTAGCGCGGCGGCTCCATATATCACACAAAGTGCAATCCCAGCTTTCCAGAGGAGTAAGCGTGGTTTTGTGAAAAGTGCAAAGGGGATGAGAATGAAGAGCGGAGAGAGCATCTCTCCCTCTCCAAATGCGTTATCCCCTCCTTGAAATCCTAAAAGCATTAAGAAAGGGGTTAAGACAAATTCTATCGGGTCATTCCTTAGTGAAAGCGCTGCTAATGACTCTCCCGTGGCCACTGCTGGAAGCGCAAAGGTGTTGTTTGAGCCAAGCTGAGCTGCAAAAAGCGGATGAACTGGATTTCCTACCAAAAGGTAATTCCTGAGGTACCAAGGACAGGCAGTAAGCAAGAAAGCACAGAGAAGAAGGCTAAAGTGCTTTATCTGAAAGTTTCGCAGTTGAGTAACGGTCCAAACTCCAAGCGCGGCTAGGGAAAAAAGGAGGCCGTTATACTTGCATCCTGCTAGTAGGCCTAAAATGATTCCTGCCAGGACCAACTGCTTCGTCTGTTGCTCCTCCTCTTCAAAGAGCAGGGAAATAGCCGCAATCCCAAAAGAAGCTAGGGGAAGATCCACATAAGGCGAGCTGCCGAGAACGAAAAAATACGGTGTCGTAAACACCATAATGATTCCAAGCCGTCTTAGAGGGGCGGGTATCTGATTCTCTGCTATGTGAGAGATGGAAACGGCGAGAGGAATGAGGAAGCTCGCCTGGTAAAATGCAGTGAGCTGTGGGATGCCCAGTTTCTCAAATCCAGTAAATCCAAGCTGTAAGAGCATTGGATAGTAGGACCAATCATGCCAGGGGATCTCGTATATACTCCCCTTTGAGATCCACCATTTAGGAACAGCAAGGTGATGTATAAGGGCGTCTCGATTGATCACTGGCGTGGAGCTCAGGAGAACGAGCATAAGCATCGGAAGGACAATACCGAGAAAGAAGACAGCTCTCTCCTTCCAGTCGTCTTGAAACGATGCGGCAAGGCTTCTCAACCCCTCACCAATCATGTAGCAGTGAATAAGGAGGTGAAGAAGAAAGAACGCTAAGAAGAACGCCCCTGTGGAGAAAAGCCCAATAGGCATGAGCAGCAGGAGTGACACTCCAGAAAATGCGAGAAGAGTAGAGTTCCTGTTCCGTAACATCGTTAGGCTTTCGTCTATAGTGTTAACCAAAAATAATGGCACGAAGTGGCATTGTTTATGGGGATTGCTATAGCATCATCTTTTGAGAAGATTGCAACTGCCTTTCCGTTAAACCTTGCTAACAATAGCCACCAAGCCTTGCCAGCAAGGTCCGGAAAAGCATCTCAAGTATACAAATCTTATCTGCTTGCTCACTTTGGTGAAACGGAGCAATAAATTTTCGCTGGCGAAGGGGACGGAAATCATGACTCAAACGAGTGGACGTAGAGAGCCCGCAATCAGGATGGTGATGATGCCCCGCGATACGAATCATCTTGGGAGCATTTTTGGTGGACATATTTTAAGTCTTATAGACCAAGCTGCTGGATACGAGGCTAGGCGTAACGCCTCTAAGAAGTTTGTAACCAAGGTGATGCGCGAGGTGGAGTTCATCGCCCCTGTGTTCGTCGGAGATTTTGTAAGCTTTTATACGGAAACGACTAGGGTCGGGAACACTTCGGTCACTATCTCAGTCGATGTTGTGGCCCTTCGTGGAGCCGATTGCGTAACGGAGGAACAGGTGACTACCGCTGAGGTGGTGATGGTTGCTGTGGACGAAAAGGGCAAACCCGTTGCTGTGAAGTGATGCCTGAGTCCGGGTTGAGAGTGTCGTAAAGAGATATCCGTAAAGTCATGACGGTAAGATGAGAGTGTCTCGATAAATCCGCGAAATTCTTAGCGAGAAAAAATGCAGCACGTCTAAAGCTTCAATCACCATAACCCTTTACGTACGGATTATTGGGTTTTTTATCATGGGTTTTGATGACCTCCTGAAAGGGAAGGCAACCGGTCTAGCGCAGGATGCGCCAACAGATATCCAGCGAGTGGCAGAACCTTTTGCAGCCACTGATAGTTCGATTGACTTTGAAAACACAGCTCTTGTCGATATCAGAAAGGCTGTCGGGGGCTTAGATCTCGGACGCTCTGCCCCTTCCTCTATTATGAGCGGGCTTGATAATGTGGTCGAATTCCGAGTCCCGGAACCTTCAAGAACTACGGATAGAGAGCGTTCTCTTCTCAGGGAAGAGTGGACAAGTCTTCTCTCAGCGGCGGCGGGAGTAAAGGCTGAGCTTGGAACTCTCCCGCAACTCTTTGCCTCCATGAATACCGCAGTGGACGGAAATTTTGCACCAGGAGCAGTAAATAGAAGTCTTGAACAGGCATTTACGCAGGGGATTGCTATAGCTCTTCTTGAGAGTGGGGCAAGCTTTTCTCGAGGTCGAGAGAGTACCGTAGAAAAGCTAGAACGAGCGTGTGAGAGTTTTGTGTCCATCGTTGGAAATGAATCAGAGATTGACCACTCCTCTACTGATACAGAGAGGGATGCTTTACGAATGACCGGATTCGTCGCTACCGCTGAGATGCTTTTCAATAAGGCGGTAGGAAATGGCGTGTCGGGAGAAGGGCTATCTTCCCTCGCGAATTGCCGCAGAGATTGTCTTGAGGCATATGAGGAGCTTCCTATCGAAACATACCAGAAAGAAAAGTTGCTCGAATTGACGAGAACGGCAACACAGGCTGGAGCTGAGGTCTCTGTGGATAGAGAGCAAGGGATGATTTCTCCCGCATTGTTAGCGCTTGTCAAAGAAAATGGTATTCATGCTGATACGCTAGCCGATTACCTAGATGGGGTAATGGCTGTTTACAATGGAGCCGGTACTCCGGAAGTTCGAAGTAAGTTACCTGGAGGAAAAGTTTTTCAAGAAGTTGAGCGACAAAGAGCTCGATGGGGCAACGATTCCTTTCAATACGGTTCCGGAGAGTTTCCACAGGAAGTCGCTCAGGCAGTTCATGCCTATTTCTTGAAGCAGGATGGGGCTTCGCCAGAAGAGGCGACAGATAAGCTCCAGGAGTTCGCTTTAGCAACGTATCAGCTCTAAGCATCTAAGGGACAAAGGGCCTACTGCTCTTGTTCGCCACTAAGTTCCCTAACCGCAATTTCAACATCCTTTGCTGAAGAATCTGGTGGAAGTGGCTTACCGAAAGTAATCGTTGTTGGATAAGGAATAAATTTCGGGAGCTTCCAGAAGACTTTTCCGCCAAAATGGCTGAATATGCTTCCCCAAAGGCCTCCAAGATGAGTTGGAATTATCGGTGCGCTGCGGCCTTTCATTATCGTTTCCAACCCAGTTTTAAACTCTTGAATCTCTCCAGTCCGAGATAGACCTCCTTCGGCAAAAATCCCAACCAATTCCCCTGATTCAACAAGGTCTCCGCAATCCTGAAGTGTTTTCTGTAAGGCTTCTCTGCCGTCTTTTGAGGAAATTGGAATGGCCTTCATTACTTTGGCGATGAGTACTACAGGAAAGCTGTTGTAAATCGGGCGATACATAATAAAGCGTACTGGGCGAGGAAGAGCTGCGAGGAGAAGCATCGCGTCAACATAGGTGACGTGATTGCACACAATCAACGCTCCTCCTTCTCGTGGCACGTTCTCTATGCCCACTTTTTTTATGCGATAGATAACATGTAGCGCTATCCAGTTGATGCAGCGAGTAAGGGTTTCTGGCAGCAGGTGTATAAGGTACATGACAACGCCGATGGCCGATAAACCAACGGTAAGGAAGAGTGCTTGAGCGGTGAGCGACAGCACATCTGTGAGAAACCAAAAGAGGAAGCTCACCGCAAGCATGCCGCAGTTGGAGAAGAAATTTGAAGCGGCGATGTATGCGCCGCGTCTGTCGGCTGGACTGAACTCTTGTAGGTAGGCGTTCAAAGGGACGATAAAAAAACCTGAGCTTATTCCGAGAAAGAATACGCTGATATATGACACCAGAGCGTGATGCCCAAAGATTCCAAGAATCGAGGTAAAAAGAACTATGCCAGCAGCCCCAATGGGGATCAGTCCAAGTTCGACTTTTCCTTCAGAGGCTTTCCCCGCGAAGATGCTTCCGAGTCCAATTCCAAAGCCGAGGCTCGCGAGGAGGAGGCTCGTCTGGATATCGGAGAGAACGAGAACGCTCTTCGCAAAAAGGAGAATGTTGATCTGAAACAAGGCCCCGACTGACCAGAAAAAGGCTATTCCAAGCACGCAGAGCCAGAGAGGATTATCGCGATATATCTCTCGCAAGTTTCGAATATTGGGTGTAATCGGATCGATCGGTAGAGCCCCCGCTTCTCCTGTTGTGTGCAGCTTGGCAACGTAGAAGCTGGCGCCAACCCCAAGGATGGCTACCGTGATGCAGATGAGACCGGGATTTCCAAGAGATCCCGAGGTAACAAAACCGGCGAGCGCTGTACCAAAGATTATCGCCGTGAAAATAGTGAACTCGAGAAATCCATTTGCCTTTGAGAGATCCTCAATTCTAAGCATCTCCGGAAGCATCCCAAGCTTTGATGGGCTAAAGAGAGCACTCTGCATCCCCATAAGGAACACGCAGAGCAGTAAACCCATTGGGGTTTCCCAGATAAATGCCAGGAATCCAAGAACCATTACGAACAGTTCCAGCTCTTTTGTCCATCTGACCATATCTGACTTTGAGAACTTATCGGAGAGCCAGCCCGCGATGGCTGAAAAGAAGATATAGGGCAGGAAAAAGAGCGCGGCCGTCAGGCTTAAATAGAGGATCCCTCCCTTTCCCCCAACTAATTGGTTGAGCACCAGTAGTGAGACAACGGTTTTGAAGAGATTGTCGTTGAATGCACCAAGAAACTGAGTTGCAAGAAGTGCTTTAAAACTTGTAGAAGAGCAAGTGAGGTTAAGTTGACTAACCGCTTTCAAGATAGTTTCGAACCCTCTTCAGTTACCAACTAGGCGTCATTTACTCTACTAGCTGCGTCGGAGATTCTGTTGTTTACTGCCCCACCCATACTTTGAACGGCGAGAAAGCAAACTAAGGCGATGAGTGATACGAGTAGTACGTATTCTACCAGAGAAGCTCCATATTGCTCACCCTGTGATTCTCGGTTTACAAGCTGTTTGGACGAGTTAATAGAGGTCCTTATACCGTTATTGTCGCATTCGGCGTTTTCCCGTGACATAGGAGAGACCTCAAAAAATTAAGAAAGCTCAGTAGTGTTATGACCTGAGGTGTAGGCTGTGCGCCTCACGATCCAGCGGTATATATAAGCAGAGCTAGTGTACCGTAGATTTCAGTTGTAGCAAGCGCTAAACACCCGAATTGAAGTATCCCTTCTTGGCTAATCCTGAGTCTCCGGGGCGCAATTAGCGTGGTTTTAGATTTGTTCTCTCTCCAAGCTGTTTGGCGAACTCAGCCAGAAGCTTCGCTGAATTCTCAAGATCCTTCAGGTGGCATACTTCAACTGGGGTGTGCATATAGCGATTCGGGATTCCGAGGCAGGCAGCTGCTACTCCCGCTCTGGTGGCCTGCATCGCCCGAGCGTCATTGCCGAGCAACCTTGATGATGGGAGTGGCTGATAGGGGATACGCTTTGCTTTGGCGACTTTCTTCAGCTGTTCTTCAACGATCGGATTGATATTCGGCCCACTGTATATTCCGGGACCTTTTCCAAGGATGCAGGGTGAGGATTTGGTCGGATTCGCCCCTGGATTATCAGAGGAGAAGGTGACATCTACAGCAATCCCTACGTGTGGATCAACTCCATAAGCAGAGGTCGTTGCTCCTCGAAGCCCAACCTCTTCTTGTACGGTACTAACCGCGTAAAGTGCAACTGATAGTCGAGAGCGTGCACAGAGTCGTAGCGCCTCCATTACGATAAAGAGCCCTACTTTGTCATCTAGGCCTGGGCTCGAGATATAGTCATTGCGCAACTCTAAGACGTTCAGTTCGTAAGTGACCGGTGTGCCAATCTCTACCAGCTTTTGAGCTTCTTTTTGGTCTTTCGCGCCGATGTCGATCCACATGTCCTTGAGATCGAATTTCGGTCGCGAGCGCTCCTCGCCGGTCTGCAAATGGATCGGTTTTCTTCCAAAAACTCCATGTATCTGACCTTTATCCGTGTAAATGGTGGCTCTTGTCCCCGGGACGACTGTCGCATCAATTCCTCCTAGTGGATCAACAAAAATACACCCATTGTGATCTATATGTCGAACCATAAACCCGATCTGATCGCAATGGCCGGCAAGCATCACCCGGCGTTTCGCTTTGGTATTAATCCCAACGATGAGGTTGCCATGCACATCCGTCTCTATGTAGTCGGCGTACTTCTTCATGCGCGCTTGTACGACTCGTTGGATTGGGACTTCAAATCCAGTAGGTGAAGGAGTTTTTAAAAGTTTAAAGAGAAAATCCTTAGAATCTTTATTCAATTGAAACCCCGCGTCTTATGCTATCAACTCAACCCATAATAAGCGGATGCGAATATCTCTGAAAAGGGTTCAAGAGGAGGGCGTTCTTTTCAGTACAGCGTCCCAGAGAGAGTTCTCAGTTAAACTCTCTTCGTTGGAAGAGCATCTGTGCCAATACGAGTAGCACTGCTGAGTATGAGATAGCGTATATCAGAGCCCAGATTGATTGCGTGTGGGGAACGGCGATCTGATACACGAGCGCATCATTGATATTGATCGTATGAAGTTGTGGGAGGCCCCAGTATAGCGATTTGACGACTATCGCCTCTCCGCCAGAGACGAAGCCTTCATCAATGAGGTAGAGGAGGACGTTCAGAGACCTGCCAGCGAGGAAGAGGCCAAAGGAAAAGAGTCCAATCAGAATTGGGGTCACGACAATGCTCGAGAAAAGGATTACGGCAGAGCAGATGATCATGAGCTCCAGAGCGATATGAAAGTAACCTCGAAAAAGTTCGAAATCTATCGAGCGTTCAAAGAATGCCGTGAAGCTGCTAAAGAGAATTCCCATGCAGAACAGTAGGACTACCGAGGTGCTGAAGATTCCAAGGAATTTTCCGGTGAGAAACTCCCATCTCCGTACCGGCTTAGAAAGGATATTGAAAACGGTCTTCCGTGCTAGCTCTTTGAAGAGGAGAGTTGAGCCACTGATGACACAATAGAGCACTGAGAGAAGAGAGAGCGCAAAGAGGCCGAAATCCTTGATCACTTTCACTTGATCTCCGATCGTCACGCTTCCAAAGAGCGCTGACGCACCTATGATAAGAACTGCGAAGACGAGTACGGAGTATAGAACTTTGCTTCTCATTGACTCTCGGAAGGTTGAGAGAGAGATGGCCCAAACTCTACGGATACTGTTCCGATCGATCATGTTGCCTCCTTCACGGAGACCACTTTCACAAACAGTTCTTCTAAATTTCCGTGAACCGCGCGATATTGCGAGATGCTTGCTCCAAGTTGCAGTGCCTTTGAAAGAGCCTTTTCAGCATCATCGCGTTCATCGAAAATCAATCGGGTCACCTTTCCCTGATCGTCGACTCTCCCTTTAAGGGACTGAATTTCTAGTGATGAAGGAATCTCTGATTCCAAGGTGAGTTCGTACTTTCTTTCAACGTATCTATCCAGTTGGGAGAGATCGAGCACGAGTTTGAGCTCGCCATGAGCCATGATTGACGCTCGATCGCAGAGAAATTCAATATCTTCAAGAATATGTGAGGAGATAAATATCGTCGTACCACTTTCCTTGATCTCGTACAGGAGGTCTTTGAACTCCTTACGCCCAATAGGATCCAATCCGGAAAATGGCTCATCAAGGATGAGCAGTTTTGGGTTAGCAACGATAGCTTGAGCCATTGCAACTCGCTGGGTCAGTCCCTTGGAGAGAGCTCTCATCTGAGCACGAGCCTTGTGATCTACATGGACTCTAGAGAGGGTGGAGGATACTCTTTCTCGAAGTTGAGCTGATGGCACCCCGGCCAATTGCGCGTACATCGTCAGCAATTCTGAGACAGTGAGGTGATCATAAAAATACGGTTGTTCGGGGAGATATCCAAGTTGAGCACGAACTTTCGCGTCTGTTGGAGGCTTTCCAAAGATGAGGACTTCCCCACTTGAGGGTCGCGTCAGTCCAAGAATTGATTTTATTGTCGTAGTTTTTCCTGCACCATTGTGTCCGAGAAACCCGAATGATTCGCCGCTGTTGACCGTGAGGGAGACGTTCTTTACCGCTTCGGTGCTTTTCCCGAGCCAATTGCTCTTATAGCGATAAGAGAAGCTCTTTAGTTCAAGTACTGGATTCGGTGCTGTCATTTGCCTTTTGCTGTTGAAGCCAAAGTTTCCGCTTTGCCTGTTTGAGTTTGTCGGCTAGGGCGGCACGTTGATTGGGATCTTCGGTTGTCTCGAGCATGTTCGTCAAGAATGCTACTGCAGCTACCGGGTCCGAGAGTGACATCTTTGAAGCTGCGAGTCGGGCGAGGAAAACTGGAGCATCCGTCAAGGTAGCTGCTCGAGCGAAGTCTTCCTCTGCTGCCTGTTGATTCTCAAGAAAATACATAGAGATAAAGCCGCGTAAGTAATAGTAGCGCCAATACTGCGGATTATAGTGAATCGCTTTGGTGAAGAGATCGTGGGCGCCACGAGGATCTTCTACCTCCCAAGAGAGCATTGTCCCGCAGAAGGCAAAGACCTCTTCCGCTCTTGGATTGAGATCGGTTATGAGCGTACACATGTGCTTTAACCAAGTGTAATCTTTGTCTCCGCGATAGTGTTTCCCAAAATAACTCACCGTTTTGAACCATAGGACATCTGCAAGAACATTTTGGTAGCCAAAGCTAAGCACTGAAAGCGCTGTTCCGTTAGGAAGGTAGAGGACTTCACGGACCTTTTCATGTTCGTCTTTTTGAGAGTGGAATTCATGAAGCTGGCCTAAAGACCAGGAGCTGATGAATCCAAAAAAGAGGAGTGCGCCCAGTGTTTTTGTCATTGGCTGCTCTCTTGAAGGGATTTTAGAATCTCTTTGGTCATTGGTGATAATCCTCGAGATGACACAAACTCATCGTACAAGGATTGGGCGAGGAGAGGTTCTCCGCTTTGAGCCGCATAGAGGACAGCTTTCAGGTGTGTTGCATCAGAACACACTATCGCGCTCGGTGGACCGCAAGCTTTTTGAATCGCCGTTACTCCCAATGACGCATCTCCGCTTTGTAAGTAGAGGAAATCCGTAAGGGGAAGGAGTTTTGTTTCAAGGAAGCTCGACGCATCTCTCCGTAAGTAAGAATCCGGAAGGCTCTGAATTGTTTGCCCGAGAGTCACAATATGTTCAGGAAAGTTCTCGATCGGAGTTGGTTTTCCAATAGTGAGTAGTCCTTCACTTGATACCGAGGCGGCGGTAATCAGCATTGAGTTTGTCGCAGCAGCTGGTTCAAGAAGTACTGGACTCACTCGAGATGCTTTTGAAAGAAACTGACCGAGGTTCTTAAAGCTCGGTTCCCGTGGGGTCTCTCCTTCTAGCAGTTCGAAACGCTCAGCCATAATGAGATTTCGCGGTCGTTTGAAGTAGTTGGGAAAGAGGAAATGTGGAACGTAACTGAGAACGACATCTGGACGAATTCCTTCGACCATTTGCAATTGACGAGCAAGGTACCAACTGGTTTCTGTAACAAATGCCGAGTGATTTGGTAGAGACTCAAGCATCTCCCGCCCGTATAGGTATGGGAGTTTGTGTGTAACGTTTGCTTTGAGTTCTAGCCGATTCTTCTGAAACTGAGGAATGGTCATTGCCAGTAAGAGCGCAAATGTGCCGAATAACATCGCCCTATTTTTGGTCTTTGTGAGATGAGCAAGGGAAAATCCCGCGAGAATGGCGAGAACAAAGAATGCAGGAGCCATTGGATCTGGTTGCCATCCGCGAAAAAAGAACATCACGCTTCCGAATGCAAGGAGGAACAGGGATCCAATGGTCAGGCCGTGGGTGACAAAGACTGCGAGGAGACCGAGTGCTCCAAGAGGTGCTACATACCATCCTGTCTCATCGATGATCTTTTTTCCGTCATCACGAGAAATTTCTATTTGTCGAGCAATCGAAACGTCTTCCAAGCTTCCAATGGTGTTTATAGCAATCGGGCGAAGGTGGCGGTCTCGAGCATCTGTGAGAAGGTTTACAAGTCGTTCGATCGTTGTTGGCTCGCCGGTGTTGAGCGGCGGATTGTTCATTGCTCGAATGGGGAGATAGAGGAGGATAAGCAGTCCTAGAAAACTAAACGTGAGTGCAGATAGGGATCTTTTCAGGCCTAACGTTGGGGTGAGAATAAGAAACGCTGGGAATACGAAAAGTATCAGTGAGGGATGATTCCCCAGTCCGAGTCCGGTGGCGAACCCCCCAAAGTACATAAATCGGGCATCGAAGCTTTTTTTGTAGCGAATACCACACCAGAGTACTGCTAGGACAAATAGTGCATTTAGCTGATACCCCTCGGCAGTAACAGCTTGCCGCACAAATGCCGGTGAAAGGAATAACGGAAAAATTACAGCAACAGAGATTAATCCGAGATGAAGCGAGCGAATTCGATGATGTGCGGTCAGATCTCGTAAGATGAAGGAGACGATTGTTACGCCAAGAGCGGTTACTAAGGCGCTAAAGAGATGAACACGCCAAGTGAGGGGTCCAAGCGGAGTATGGGTGAGTACGTTGCCCAATGCGGAGTATGTGGCAAACCCAGGCGGATGAGCGATGTCGAGGAATGTTGCTCCAAGTATAAACTCTGAGGCGTCTCGCCAGTGTGGGGTATCGCCAGCATAGAAGAGGAGGAGAGCAAAGGTAACGATCCCAAAGATATACCCTACGCTCTCCCATCTCTGCGGTATATTGTTTGTGAGGTCGTTGCTCATAGTTTCGATATTTCGAGGGCCGGCGAGATTAAACAATAGAGTGAAGTGGAAGTGTTGAACAGTATCCAGTATAGGTGCTTTGAGAGAGCATGATAAGTCATCAATCAGCGACAGATAGGGGGGCGAGCTGCTTCTTTGGCTTGTCAGCTGCTCTTCTTGGACTATCATACTGCGTCATCTCAATGGCCGATCCAGATCTCGGTTGGCATTTGGCTGGTGGGGAGTTTATCAGCCGCACTGGAAGTGTCCCCCGAGCTGACTTTATCAATGCAATTCAAGATCGGTGGCATGATTACCATTGGCTCTTTCAGCTTGGGCTCTTCAAAATCTATACAGCATTAGGCTATGTCGGAATCGCCGTAATATTTGGACTTTTCTCGAGCATCAGTTTTTTGCTCGGATACAGAGTGCTGAGAAGCGCTCTTTCTCCTTCTTTGAGTTTCCTCTTCTTTGTTCTCCTCTTTTTGCTCGCTCAGCCAGTTTGGGTTCAGCGGCCGCAAACCTATGCACTTGTTGGTATTGCCCTTGCGCAATACATCCTGGAGACGCGTTGGCGATTTGAACTTGTGACCACCTTTCTTCTCGCAATCGTTGTGAGTAACTTCCATGTAAGCTGGATATTCATACCCTTGCTGTGGTTCGGCTATCGGGTTCTCCCCAGATTTGCGCGAAAAGAGGCTTTCTCTTCGATGTACGCTTGGGGAGGATGCTTTCTCCTTGGCTCCGCAGCCCTCTGGTCGCCGTATGGGATCTTTGGCCAATCCAACTTTCCAGATCTGCTTTTGAACTACGCCATTCTTTGGGACTACCTTTTCCTCCAACCGAGTGTGAAGTCGAAGGTGGCGGAGATGGCTACCCCGTTCGCTTTGGGCGGCTACATCGGTCCAATGCTCCTCGTATTTTTGATTCTGATCGCACGGTTTGTCGACTTGAGAAGTTTGAAAGATCAGCCAGGGAGCTTCTTCTTCTTTATCGTTTCGCTGCTGCTCGCTCTCAGTTCTGCCAAGTATCTTGGACTTCTCGCCGTAGCGGGTCTCTGGTTTTTACCTCAGTATCTTCTAAGGTGGCCGGTCCTGAAAAAGCTGGGAGAAGAGAAAGCTCTTGTGGCCGCTACAACCCTGATAGCACTGGCTCTGAGCACCTACTTGATTTGGAAGATGATTGAGAGGGTCCCAAACGAAAAGCGCCTCACAAGAGAGCTGGAAGAGGCGTTCCCGATACGAGAGTGCCGTGAAATCGGTGCGCGTATGGCTAAGGGCGAAGAGGCACGAATTTTA
>JAGRAT010000080.1 GCA_020434495.1 Bdellovibrionales bacterium
GAAAGCTTCCTTGCAAGAGCTCCTCGGTGTTAAAGATTTAACGGGAATGCGCTTTCTTGATATTGGCTCAGGAAGTGGGCTATTTAGCCTTGCTGCCATAGAGCTAAACGCCAAAGAGGTATATTCGTTTGACTATGATCAAAACTCTGTAGATTGTGCCAAAAGTTTGCGGGCCAAATACGAAGTCCCTGAAACCCGTTGGAGAATCGAACGCGGCTCTGTTCTTGATGCTGACTATATTCAGCAACTCCCCATGAGCGATGTCGTGTATTCCTGGGGAGTGCTTCACCATACCGGAGCGATGTGGAAAGCCTTGGAGCTTGCAGCGACGAGGGTGATGTCAGGGGGAATACTCGCTATTGCAATCTACAACGACCAAGGATGGCAATCTAAACTCTGGACAGCTGTGAAACGTTATTACAATCGGGGCGTTCTCTTTCAGATCCCGCTCATTATCTTCTTTCAACTTCTCTTTGGCGCGATTGGTCTCGTTGCGGACCTCGCCGTTTATCGACGTAGCCCGCTCATCCGCTATCGGAATTATGAAAGCTCTGCTCGGGGAATGAATCGTTTTACTGACCTGCTCGATTGGCTTGGGGGCTATCCCTTTGAGGTTGCCAAGCCAGAAGAGATATTTCACTTTTACCAAAAGCGGGGATTTGAACTCACAAACTTAAGAACCGTGGGCGGCGGCCATGCGTGTAATGAGTTCGTATTTACACGAGTGGCGAATATTGTCGACTGACTAATGTTTCCGATGTCCTAGGCCATTTTCAAACAATTATTTTAGTAACTTCCGCCTCTCTGGTAATTTAAGAGCAGTATCCGCAGTGAGGGAATTGGGGTGGCCAGATTCGAGAGTCAATCACAGCCGTTAAGTAAGTACTTCGAGAATAGTGCACGGGGGCATATTTTTGAGCGGGCACTTGGCGCCTCAAGTTTTCGTGTACTCCATGCGCAAGAAGGAGATGACCTCTCTGCCCTCACTTTTCCCAATGGAGGAAAGGCCCTGGTGCTTGAGAGCGCAAATCATCCTGTCGGTGCCTTGGTTCGTTTCGAAAAGCTCCAGACGATATTTTCTCATGGTGAAGCGAGATTCTTGATTCTTGACGCGCAGGCCTGTGGTCGGCTGCAACGAAACGATGCCGTAAAAAAACAGCTGGAGCTTATAGCTGGAAATATCGTTGAGCCGGCTCCTAAACTTCTTCATGAAGCGAGGTTAAGAAACCGAGCAGCGCGAGATGATAGTCTCGAGCAGTGTGTGAAGCTTCGATTACTGGAGATGACCAGCCCGTCCACGAAGGGTGGACCGGAGAGCTTAATAGATATCCTCCCTCCAGGAAGAGTAAGTTCCCTCGATATTAGTAACGGAAGTTCCTATCACGAGAAGACCTGGCAGGCGCGTGCCTGGAAACTTGTCGATAATCCAGAGGTTATCATTGGCTGGATGCTTCTTGGCGAAGATGGCTTAAGAGGAATTGCAAAAACAATTCAGCGTGAAGCTGAGGAAGAAAGTGGTTCTGAGTATTTGGATGGTCAGCGCTCTATCCATGTGTTTATTGACCGCGTACAGAAGCAGGTTCAGGAGATATTCAAAGATAAAATTCCGAGCCTCGGATTTGATAAGGACCTGTTTGCCAGTGTCAGTGACCCCGGCGAACGCTTTAACCTAATTCAAAATATCCAGACTACTCGCTTGAGAGCAGCTCAGCTTATGTGGCTTTCAGCTCTTGATAACCCTGCCAAGCAGTTTATTGCGCAGGACGGCCTTGCCCAGAGCGTTCAAAGACGACTTGGAATGGGCCCAGAGGGAAAGCCGAACTGGCCGAACTTGATGAAGTATTTCGATGATGAGATTGAGCCCTATTTTACCAAAAAATCTCGAATAACAGAGCTTCAAGGGATGGATACCCACTCTATTGGAATGGGATTCAATCTCGTTTCAAGCGGAGTAACGAAGCTTGCTCGCGATGCTATGGAGTATCAGCAGCTTGATGCGCTCCGTCATGACCTCGAGAATGGGGGATCTTCTGCCGTTGGGGGAAAGGATTATGCCGTAGCTCGATTCCTTCCCTCCTGCCTTGATGCCTTTGCAGAGGGGAAGATGAAGTTGGTGATTCACGACGGGGATCACGGAGAGGGCGTAGATTGGATTATCGAAAATTATGGTAATCAGGTTCACGAGATATATGACCTCCATGATGAGGCGAAGGTCTACGATCTCCGCGGAATGTATGGGAGTTTTAAACGTTCTCTCGTTACCCTTCGCGATGGCCAGCAGTTTGTCCTCGTTTCTGCTATTGGCCGAGAGCGCCAGATTAGTTTAGGGGCTGCTGCGCTTCTTCATACTACCTATCCCGGAAACGAGCGAGGTTCCGTGGATGATATTTTGTTGACGAAGAGCCCCAAGAGTTCCAAACAGCGGATGCATGAAGAGCTCTCTGAGATACTTCTGCGTGAGAATTCAAGAATTGAAAAGAGTGGCTGTCTCAACATCGCTGTCGCGAGTGGTGTAGAGGTTCCAACTTGGCCTTCAACCTTTATGCACGGAGCCGGCGGTCTTGAGGTGATGTTTCAACATGAAGCCGTCGAATCAATGACCTACAAAAGTAAGTCATTTGGGAAGATTGAGATTCGTTACGTCGAGCACCGTGGCGAGCTGCGGCGGCTTATTAATGTCGGTATCGGATCTCACGGGGTATATGGCTCCACCGCCGGAGAGTTCGTAGAAGTGCTTCGAGAACTTGAGAGCTGTAATCTTGTTGGAAACGCCCACGGTGTCTCAACAGCTGGGGGATTGATTGGAAGTCTTGAAGAGTTAGGGGCGCGAGGCTTGAAAGGTATTCCACACGGAGCTCGGTCTGGAGAGGCTTATATCTTACCGGAAGCTGAAATATCAGATGTCCATACTGGTGAGAAGCGCACAATCAATAAAGTTGTTCCGTTGACTGATCGTGGCAGAGAGATCGCTCTAGAGATTGCAGAGCATCAGGTGCGACTAAAGGATACAGGATTATTAATCGCTGTTGATCGCCACGGTACGGTTAGTTGTCCTGCCGTTGAAACCGATCGATTTGTTACGAAGGCGCAAGAGAGTCTTGGAATTGCCAGTATCGATGTAGAAGGTATCCATATTCAGAAAGCCTCGGATACCTTCTTTGTCACATATTTTTTGAGTGATGACCCTGTCGCTGGTGCTCACGAAGATCGTTATGCAACTTATGCCCGGATGTCTTTTTTCGCTGAACACGCTCCGCCTTCTGCTGAAGTGTATCAATTGCACCGGAAGCAGTTAGAGCTCGAGTTCGAGAATTACTGGGCGACAACGGGAGGAGCGGCCGGTGGAGACTGAGGAATTCCCTGAGTGGTTTCGTATCGGAGACGAGAACTTCATTCTTGGGGTATATCCCGAAGAGAAGCACAGCCGCGATTGGCCACTCCGCGAGAACGTTCGCATTCTCTATGGTGATGTCGGTGTGTCGGTGTATTTCCCGGATGAGGCGTCTCTGTCCGATGAAGTGCGGGGAATTATTGAGAAATGTCTAGAGCTCCGTGATTTGTCTGAGCTGTGGGCGGAGCTCAGAGCGCTTAGAGATTGCCATCAGCTAAATGAGAAGGAAGAGATGGCTTTTGAGGTCGCTCGGCAGCTCCTTGCTGCAGGGGAGGACCCGCTGCTGCTGAACTATGGGCTTGGGGTGACTCAAGCTACCCTCTTCTATCACCAAATTAGAGCACTCAGCAGAAATAATGGCACGAAGTGACATTGCTTTTGGTGGTGTAAGCTCTAGCTTTCCTCGAACAAAGCACCACGTTTTTAGCCTTATTTCAAGGATTGCCACAGAAATCCTTCCGGTCGAGCAATACCCATGAACTGAATATTCCTACATTCTCGAGGTTTTTTTCTGACATTTTTTTTAGTAACAGACCAATTTGGGGTAAGGTTTTTCTCTGTCCAAGGGGGGCGGAGTTTGAGGTATGGCAAGGATTGTTTCAAATCCATTAGACGCAGTACGGCAATTTTCTGATGTTTGCCAGGAGATTGATTCTATTGGCAAAGTCTGTGTTGCCCTACCCGATCTCGATCCTGATGCTGTCCTGTCCCAGAACTTTTTTAGCCAAGAGCAGTTAGGTAGCGGAGTAGAGGTCGAAATTTACTCAGGAGACGGCAAGGGGCTTGCCGTTAGGAATCGACTCCCTGATTTTGCTGATATGAAACTCTTCCCAATTGAGCGGTTGAGTGACGCCTACGATCAGGACCCGCATGTTCCAATTGTCCTAATGGACGCCTCTACCCTACATCAACGAAATGTTGGATTGGGGCGAACGGATATCGTTCCCCATGTTGTTCTTGATACTCATGTGAGCAAGGAAGAGGTGCGTGCGCAGCGATTTGCTGTGGTGAGTGACCAGCACGTAGCCACGGGTTCAATTATTACCGAGTATGCGAAGGCCCTTTTCGGAGACGGACACGAGGTTTGGGCCGATCCGGAAATGAGGAAAAATGTAGCAGCGCTTCGTTTTGGAATTCACACAGACACTGGAGAGGGGAATTATCCGACCAAGAGGGATCGTAGAGCAGATCTCTTCTTGGAGGAGCGCCAGGATGGAGAGTATTTTGAGCATTTAAAGAATTCTCTCTTTTTCCAGAAAGTAAAAGTTATCGACAGAATTGCTAACGGGCGTGGCGCCTCCCGAAAAGGATTATTTTTCGCAGAGCTTGACCCGGATGATTTTCGAGAGAGCCGGGACTATCTCGGTGCTGTTGCTGATAGGCGGCTGAATCACTACCGACCGACCTCTGTTCTTATCGTGGGGGTGCTTGAGGAAGGAAATGGACCACAGGTCTGCGTGAGTCTTCGACTTAACAGATGGAATAAGTTCTTTGACGAGTTTCGGCCCGAAGGATTTTTGCACGTGCTTGAGCAGCACGGTGGAGGATTTGGGTCACAGATAAATGGTGAAGTTTGGGGAGGGACCGTTCGAAATCCTCCACATCCGTATGAAGTTATTCATCAGTTAAAAACAGCGTATTTTCAGTATGCCGATGCCTTTGATCGACATGTGCGGACTCTAGAAGCTCGTTAAACTGCCGCCGTGCAATCATCCCATCGCTCAACCCGTTCATGTCTTATCGAGGATGTATTTTTTTTGTTCGTTGCAGTATTCGTTGTCCCACCGGGAGACTTCCGGACATTTTCGATGTCCTTCAGTCTAATTAGTTGGACAACTGAGGCTGAAGGGAAGTTTTCTGAAGGCTGTCCTGGCCTCGGCCGGTATTCGGGCAAGAAGGCTATCGACGGATTCTCCAGATTTTGGGTCAAGGAAATCAGGATTTAGCTCCTTAATCGGGAGCAGCACAAAGTCTCGACTCCGATACCTCGGGTGAGGAATCTGAGGGTTTTCCTCTAAGGAGGTAAGCTCGCCATATGAGATAATATCCAAATCGATCACCCGAGGTCCCCACATAACCTCTTCTTTTCGGTTTCTTCCGACCACCTGTTCAATATCCAGCAATTGATCAAGGAGCGCTCTCGGATCGAGTTCTGTTTCAAGCTGAACTGCCATGTTGTAGTAAGTTCCTTGAGTAACGTTTGGAACAGGAAGCGGGTGAGTTTCGTAAATGCTCGAAATCTTCAGTAGCTTTCCACAGCGATGTTGAATAAGACGAAGCGCCTCGGACAGGTTCACATTGCGATCGCCGAGATTTGTTCCAAGCGCTAGGTAAACTGAGGTTGCCTTCGCTACATCTACATTCGCTTCTCTTTCAGCGTTATTAGCGGAATTCTGCGTAAGATTACCGGAAGATACAGGGCTATCGGAAAAGTTGTCCAACTTCTTTCAACTCGTCTAAAAAGAGACTTAAAAAATAATGTCAATGAACGTAAAAACTCTTGGGCTCAGGCTGTAGAATGGATGAGCTAGCTACTCATATCACGATTTAGAGAAGAGATGGAAATTTTATGTGGAAGATGGGAGATTGTTAGAAAGACGTTCCGATAAAGGAGTAACTCGTGGGACCAAAAGACTATTTAGCAGCCGAGCTCTCCTCGCGGCTTTCCAATAATCAATCCATTGGCGTCGGTACCGGTACAACGGTTGAAGCTGTTCTTGGAGCCATAAAGAAGCGGATTGTCGAAGAATCGCTAGAGATTCGTCTCGTTCCAACCTCCTATCAGAGTGCCTGGAGACTTGAAGAGCTTGGTTTGCCCGTAACTTCCCCAGCAACCGCGCTAGCGCTTGATTGGGCTTTTGATGGAGCTGACGAGGTTGATCCTGATCTCCGCCTTTTAAAGGGGCGTGGTGCCGCATTACTACATGAGAAGCTTATTGCCGCTCGTGCTCGGGAGCTCTACATCGTCGCTGACGAGTCGAAGCTTGTAGGACGACTCGGTGAAAAAATGGCTGTTCCGGTTGAAGTGATTCCTGAGGCTCGTTACTCAGTGGAGGAGTCTCTTGCCGGTCTTGGAGCATCAGAAGTCTCTCTCCGCTGGTGTGAGTCGCTAGAACGAAAGATGCCGCTCTTTACCCAAGAGGGAAATCTCATACTTGATGCGAAATTCTTACCAATTGCTTCTGATTTAGAGTCCAAGATTAACTCCATTCCTGGGGTGGTAGAGAACGGAATCTTTACGAACCATGCTACTGAGGTGCTTATCGGGAAGGACGATGGAGTTGAAGTGAGAAAGCGGTAGCGGTGCGCTACTGAAACATCACTCGTCCAATATCGAATTCCCGCGAACCGCTTCTCCGGCAAGGAGTGCTCTGGCAACTGAGAGCGCTTCATCCTTTGTTCGGACCGGACGCACGGCAATAGATTCGGGGGTAACCCCATGGGAAACCATTACTAGCCGTTTATTGGCTCGTACGAATTGCACCTTGCCGTTATCAGTGAATCTGCCGATGACTCGGGCGTTTTGAAAGAGCTCTAGGAGCTCAGGGAAGTCGTGGTCATCAACGGTGAAGATCTGCATAGGAACTTCTCCTTACTACGGGATATCGGCCATTTTGAAAGCTCGCTTTAAGGTATTGATGTGAATACTGAATTTTGCGGAGCCTTAACCAAAAAGATTTCGGAGCTTACTAAGAAAATTTCTTGGTGGAGTGTGTGACTCTTTGCTTACGATGGGCGGAGAAAAACGGAAAATTGATAGGCTTGGAGACTCTTCCAATGACTTACCAAAGTAGGCGTCAAAGGGGAGGTCTCCAATGAGGAGCTTTGCGAGGGCCCCTTGAACTGACTCTGCGATCTCGGAGGAGGCATCGCTGTTTGCTGCTACCACCCCGAAGAGGTATCGCTCCGAGCTCTTCTCTCCTTTGTGAATTCCCCCGTAAATTTCAAGAATCTCTGGATGAGAATTGAGGATTCCCTGTAGCTCAGATCTCCATTCTGACTGTTGCTCTGCTGATATGGGAGAGAAGGTTACCGCTTCATCCTCACCCCTCAGCTGCTCAGCAATGAGTTCGTCCAATCCTGCTTCGTTATCTCTTAAGAGTTTGACCTCCCAGGGAGAGATCTCTTTTCCCCAATCGCCGGATGGGTTTAAGGTGATCCACCAGTCATCAGGAACTCTTCGACAGAGTTCTAGTCCTGAAAGAGTGTGCGGCTCAAGAGCCTCCCTTCCTGACCACTCGTCAAGCTCTTCTTGAGAGGTAAATGCTGGTACAAATGATTCATCATTAGTCGATAGTCCCAGCACATCAGTGAAAGGCGAAGGAAACGCTGCTGAATTTTGAATCTCTCGCCCCTGAAATCTCCTGGGGACTAGAAGGTCTGAGCGCAGGAAAGTTTCGTAAAACGCTCGAATAGTTTTTGTTGAGGGGGACTCAAAAGCCTCTTGTAATGCTGCTTCAAGTTTTCCTAAAGCCACTTATCCCTTCATCTCTCGAATAACTTCCTCAGTGATATCGACACTTGGATTCCCAAATAACACTGCGCTTTTTCCGGCGTTACCTTTTTCTAGGACAAGGTCTATCCCTTTTGAGCTCGCATAGCTCGTAATCGCTTTAAGGGCCTTTTGAGTGACTGTTGAATTCGATCTCAAAAACTTTCGCTTGAGGTCATCTTCTGTGTCTTTTACAAATCGCCGAAAATCTTTCGCTTTCTGCCGAAAATCTTCCGCTTCCTTTGAATCCACAGAGACATTGTCGTCTTTGAGCTCCTTTTCCATGTCCTGGAGTTGCTTTCTCTTCTGCTCAACTAATGCTTTCGCTTTATTCGATTCCTTATTGAGCTCTTCCCGTGCGTCTTTGGATTCGGATGTCTCATTGAGGACCTTGTTGATATCAACAGTAGCGATGCGATACTCAGCAGCGGCTGAAGTCGGCATGAGTCCTAACGAGGCAGTTAGGAGGCCAGCTAAGAGGGTGCCCCCTATTGATAGCTTTGGTGTTGAAGACAGTGATGAAGAAGTCCGTGGTGTTGAATACTGCAGTGCTGGCATGCCTAGATCTCCGAATTGAACGGAAGATGTGTATCATAAATTGAGGGAGAAGGGGAACGCGCTCCCGGGGTTGTTGGATTTTTGTCGGATTATCGGAGCTCTACGGGGATACCACCTGGAATCTGAGGCAATTTCTGATTGAGGATTGTAACAACCGTTCTGAATATCCGTCTCGCCTCAAACGAGATAGCGCCGTTTTCCCCGCAATCGGCGTATAGAGCCACCGGGGTGTCGTGATCTGCATCGATTGGAGCCACGGCGAAGGACTTGCAGCCGAAAGGGGAAGCTTCGTTAACCCGCGAAGAGAAGCTCTGCACCTTCGTGAAGCACTGAGCTAATGGGGAGAGGGGGTCCGTGATTTCAATTCTTTGTCCGTTTCCGATTGGGCCCCGTGCGGCGACAACAATGGCATGCTTTCGATCTTGCGAGACCACTATCAGAGCTGCCTTTTCAAAGGGGCCATCAACGAGCTTTTGAAGAAGGCTGGTGAGTAGCTCTTCACTGGTATCTGCTTCTTCAAACATCTCGGAAACCGAATTCATGAACTGGTTTCCTCCCTTTGTTCTCAATTGGGGAGCTTCAGCTTTTTCTGGAGCGCTTGTTGGTGCTTTTTCCCGAGGAGCCTTCTTCTTCTCTGGCTTAAGAGCAAACTGCTCTTGGAGTTCACCGAGGTTTTCAGAGATCTCTTGGATGATCGTTTCGGTTTGTTCATCTGCTGGTGGTGGAGAGTCGTCAATCTCTTCGACTACCGTTTCTTCAGCTCCAACCCCGAGTAAGCTATCTATTTCTGATTGGAGATCGTTATCGACCGGCTTGCTTTGGCTAGTTGGCTCGGTAGCTTCGACTTGATCCCGTTTCTTTTTCTCTTCCAGCATTCGAGCTGAGAAGAGGTATTCCGATGTTCGCTCATAGATCTTCAGGTATTGTGCATCGTTCATCTGAAGCAGGCGAATGGCGCTTTTTGGGGCGAGTTTCCGTCCGGGAGCGAATCTCTCCCATTTATTGTTGTCGAACGCATCAACCAGCTCCATGGCTGCCATGCAGAGCGGTTTCATGATTGCTCTGTCCGCACTGCGTGGTCTTGAATCTCGATCCATCGCAAATACGAGTGACTCTGGTATGCCATTTCGCCGGAGGTAGCTCACTCCCATCGCCTCAACATCAAATTTGTGAGCCGTCGAGAGTTTGTAGTTCACAGAGGTACGAGTTTGGTCTGTTGCGAGTTCTACATACGTTTCGCCAAAATGATACACCGCTAGCATATCACCGATGGAAAACATGGAGCCGATAGCTTGGCAATCTTCACTGAGAGGCTTGGCGAGGGCCTCAGAGAATATTCGACAAACGATACCGATTCGTCGACAACGGCTTCGAAATTGTTGGAAGTATGCCTTGGAATCCTCATCTGCCGGTTGTTCTCGGTCAACGAGAGACTCGAAGACTTCTCGAACTACATCCGATCCAAGGCGGACGATGGCGGTCTTAGCGCTCGTTATCGGCTCTCTTCCTCCCGCGAAGAAGAGGGCATTTGCCTTCTTGAGGAGTTCTATCAGGATAATTGGGTCCTGGAGGCAAACAGTTGCGAGATTATCTACCCGGGAGTCGTTATCAGCGAGGAGCCTCCTCGCTTCGTTGAGCAGGGCAGTATCGGCTGGTAGGTGAGCCGCTAACGGCCCGGTCCCCTTTCCATCCTCTGAATCAGCGCTCTTTTCCTTGTCGTTTGCCATGAAATCTTTTGTGATATCGGAACCCTACTGTTGATGTGAGAGCCCTCACGTGCTCTCCACCTGTTCCGAATGGGGGCCGACCTTAATCTTTTAAAGAGTTTCGACATGCGCCCTTTGAAACTTAATAGCTAAAACTTCGTGCGATGTTTTGTAAATTATTGGGATTACTCGGAAAATGTAGTATGTGATAAAGAAAATTCTTAATCCCCTTCGACGGAGACACTATGCGTATTGAAAAAGATTCCATGGGAGAAATGGAGGTACCTGATAACGCCTTGTATGGGGCATCTACTCAGCGAGCTGTTTTAAACTTTCCGGTGAGCGATCTCCGGTTTCCGAGAGCATTCATCGCTGCTCTTGGAGCGATTAAGCGTGGCGCTGCCCTTGCGAACGAAGAGCTGGGACTTCTCGATGCTGAAAAGACGAAGGCAATCGTTCAAGCTGCTGATGAGGTGCGTGATGGCAAGCTCGATGATCAGTTTGTGGTCGATATTTTCCAAACCGGTTCGGGGACATCGACAAACATGAACACGAACGAGGTTATCGCGAATAGAGCTATTCAGATCCTCGGAGGGAATCTCGGGGATAAATCAGTAGTTCACCCGAATGATCATGTGAACATGTCGCAGTCGTCGAATGATGTTATTCCAACAGCCATTCACGTTTCTACCGTAGTTGAGATTGAGCGAAAGTTGTTGCCCGCACTGAAGAAGTTGCGTACTGCGTTGGAAGAGAAAGCAAAGCAATTTAGCTCAATTATTAAATCCGGTAGAACCCACCTTCAAGATGCAACTCCGGTTACCCTTGGACAGGAGTTTTCCGGGTTTGCGGCACAAATTGGGGCCGGAGAGTTGCGGATTCGTCAAAGTTTAGATGGACTGCGAGAGCTTGCTCTTGGGGGAACTGCGGTAGGTACAGGACTGAATACCCATCCTGAATTTGCCAAGAAAGCCATAACGCATATCGGACAAGCTTTGTCGGTTGAGTTAAGAGAGGCTCCGAATCATTTTGAAGCCCAAGGCGCTCGTGATGCCGTAGTGTTTTACAGTGGAGCCCTTCGAACCGTTGCATGCTCGCTCATGAAGATAGCAAATGATATCCGTTGGCTTGCTTCTGGTCCTCGACTTGGATTAGGCGAAATCTTCTTGCCGGAGATTCAGCCGGGTTCGAGTATTATGCCCGCTAAGGTTAATCCCGTAGTTTGCGAATCTGTCATGATGGTTGCCGCTCAGGTGATGGGAAATGACACAGCAATTGTGGTGGGTGGACAGCACGGGAACTTAGAGCTCAACGTAATGCTTCCAGTACTTGGCTATAATGTACTGCAATCGACCGAGATCCTCGCTTCCGTCAGTGTGAACTTTGTTGAGAAGTGTATCTCGGGAATTCGTGCAAATGAGGAACGCTGCAATGTGAATGCTGAAAAGAGCTTGGCGGTTTGCACCTCACTCGCTCCGATCATTGGCTACGACAAAGCGGCGGAGCTCGCCAAGAGGGCATACAAAGAAGACAAGTCTGTACGCGAGATGGCGCTTGAAATGGCAGTGCTTCCAGAAGACGAGCTTGAGAAAGCTCTCGATCTGATGAGC
>JAGRAT010000081.1 GCA_020434495.1 Bdellovibrionales bacterium
CTCTCTCACCTGGGGAGCTGGCGTCTCAGAGAGTGAACGGTATACCGGCGTTGCCGAAGCTCTGCTCAACAAAATAGATGCTGAAAAGAAAATTGAGTTTGTAAACCTCGCTCACTCCGGCGCACCACTTACCTCATATCGCGACAGACTGTTCCAATTCGGAGAAACACTCGATCCGGATCTGCTTACAGTTGGATTTTGCTTAAACGATCCACAACAGAAACAGCAAGATTTTAGCGAAGAGCGGCAAGCTTATCGTCGACGCAACAAGGGTCTCCTTCTCCTTGCTCTCGATGTTCGATACTACTTCCCTAATCTCGGAGAATCCTTAAATAAGGGGATTATGCGCTGGGGAGAGATAAACGGTGATTTTCCTTCCTGGGATGAAGCATTGGATAGAACCTACAATCCAGAAAGCACCTCTTGGAGAGAGTTCGAGCAAGCATTAGCAGATATTTCTAAATGGAATTCGGATCACACCCTTCCAACCCCTCTCTTCCTTATCCTTAATCAGGGCTCCTCCACTGTTGATCCCACCTACTATTCGAATCCCGATCCACTATTGAAGCGGTTTATCCGTTGGTGGAATCAAGCTGGAGAAGCGGCGTCTCGTCAAGGATTTCGCGTCATAAACCATGAAGAGGAGTTCCGCGATCAGTTAGACGGCAAGGTCCTTGGCGTCAACATAGCCGATGGGCACCCATCAGCTGCAGAACATAAGATATACGGGGAAAAGCTCGCCCATGTTATAGAAACGGAGTACGTGGACATTGATGAACCTTCAGCTTCGGAGTAGCTACTGGATGAGCTACTCCGAAGGGCACTGAGAGCGCTTCTCGAAAGTTATTGCCGCGAAGCGGTGGGTTCTTTTGAGAACTGCTATAGAACTTATCATCACTTAAACTAGGGCATCTGCTATCTTCTCAATGGCATCATTAAAAGCCGCTTGAGTTGCTTGCCCAAGAACACTCTGTGCAAAGTCTTCACTACCGTTCTGGTAGCCGAGTAGTCCAAATCCACTCTTCTCTGACTCTGCACTAAAGGTTCCAGAGGCTTTAAAAGCCTTTACCACTCGCAGGGTTCGGCCATCGACGATCTGGAGATCTAGCGCGACAACACCGTTCCTTCTTACCCGCTTGTTCTCATAGCTTGGATTGGCAATTGCCAATCCAGCTCCAGGCCAAAGAAGCCCTGGCTTATCGGTTACCGCTCCAGCGATACCGACAATCGCGCCTATCCATCCGAGAGAGAACCCATCATCAGAGCTGGTTGCATCTATGTTCTCGCTAAACTCAGTAACTGTTACCCGAATCAGGTATGGACCAACTTCGTTTCGCTCTAGCCGTGTCGAATAGGTTCCATCCTTTGCGTTCTTTAAGCCACGCGGATCAAGAACCGAAAGATTCCCGACGTTCGTCAGTGCGGTTACCAACTTTGCCCGTAGCTCTCCGCCCCCACCCAGCTGTCTTACGGTCAGAGTATTGTCCTGTGTGTACGCATCTGCAAAGAGCTCAAAAGGTTCAACCACAACAACAGCTGTCGGTCTTCCAGCTTCATAGGGAATTGAGCGTTGCTCAATCTGAGCACTCAGTGGCGATCCGCTTTTCGCCTGCACATCAGCGCGATTTACCGATGCTGAACAGCCACAGAGGAGAGCGAATAGTGCGAATGGGAGAAGTGATTTCGGGGTCATAGCAAGCACCTTCAATAATGGGTTATTTATCCATCATACAGTTGCTTTCCTTTCAATACAAGTTTTTAGGCATATTTTTTAAATTTGCCATACAATTTATAATGGGTTATAAATACATTATGTTACAACGCTTCCTGAGAGTCGCACTCACCTCCCTCGCACGACTCAGCATCCGTAGGGGATTAAAGTTCCAGGACTTCTTATTGGCTGGGAAGCTTGCGTTCATCGACGCTGCCCGCCTTGAACTTCAACTTGCTGGCAGTAAAGAGAGCAAAAGTAGGCTCTCCGTCATGACTGGCCTTCAAAGAAAAGACATTCGAGAACTCTCCGAAGAAGGTACCCCTGCAGCAGATCACGGTTCCTACCTCATGAAAGTGATCGGTCTGTGGCGTTACAACAAGAAGTTCCAAGACCATAAGGGCGACCCAAAGCAGCTCTCGATCGAATCTGGAGAATTCGAGGCTCTCGTTCAGTCCGTGAGCAAAGACCTCAGTCAATACACCGTCCTCTTCGAACTCGAGCGCCTAGGAGCCATTACAAAGAATGAGGATCTCCTTACACTTCGAAGTGAAGTACTCGACATTTCTCAAGATAAACAAGTTGGACTAGAACTCCTTTCGGATGACATAGGCCATCTGACCAACTCCGTTAGCGAAAACATCTTTGAGAGGCCAGCCGTTCCAAATCTTCACATCAAGACACAGTATGACAACATCTCTCCGGAAGACGCCGAAGAAGTACGCTCAAAAATTCTTGAGATAGGTACTCGCTTTCATGCAGAGCTGCGAACAGTACTCTCTCAGTACGACAAAGATTTAAATCCGATGCTCCACAACAAGCCCGGTGGCGCTAGAGTCACAGTCGGATCTTTTAGTGAGATAGAAAAATGAAGCGAATTCTCATTGTAGCTCTACTCTTACTCCTATCCGCATGCGGCGGTGGCAGCATTGGCACAGGGGTGGGCCCCCTCCCCTGGCAGAGCAACAGCCTTGTCGAGCGCGACCTTAGCAAAGCTACCGGAGCTAAAATATCCAAAGCGCAGGTCTCGCTCGACGCCCAGATTAGTGGCTCCACGTTGCGAATCACTGTGCAAAAGGACGGTAGCACACTAATAGGCATCCCATATCTGGTTGAACGCAAAGGTTGCGAAGAGAACGATCCGTGGACCTTCTTCAAGAAAGACACCACCGGTCTCTTCGGAACCTCTGAAGAGATAGATCGAACTACTTGGTGCGCTTACCGGGTGACTGCGCCACATAAGGATCGAAATTATGTCGAAAAAGTTAAAGTGATAAAATTAATCAAAGACTGACTTAAGCAAAAGGAGCAACCTCCCGTCAGATGCTCCCCTTTAAGTACTAGCATAAAGGTAGTCGATAGTTTAGTTCCTCAACAATCTCTTCGCCCCAGCAGCCAAAAGCTCCTCAGCAACCCGCTCACCAAGAGGTCGAGCATCTGTCGTATCAGATTCTCTAGCTACAGAGAGACATTCATCCCCAGACTGTGAATACACTTCGGCTTGCAATCTCAAACGCTCGCTATCGCACTGTGCGTGAATAGCCACAGCCGAATGACAGTCCCCTTCTAGAATCTCTGCCACCCTCCTTTCGGCGAAAAAGCAGGCCGAAGCTTCTTCGGACACAAGCTTCTTCAACATATCAAGGAGAGAAATGTTTGTTGCAAGCAACTGCACACAGAGCATTCCCTGATTAACCGCCGGTAACATCTGAGCTGGCACAAATCGCTCAACGGACTCCCCGTCCAACACTCCTAACCGCTCTACTCCAGCTGCGGCCAGAATCAATCCATCTGCCTGCCCCTCATCCAATTTACGCAATCGAGTCGGCACATTCCCCCGGAGCTCTATCACTTTCAGGTCCTTTCGCAGACGGTGCAGCTGCGCCCGCCGCCGAAGACTCGCTGTCCCAACCACCCCCCCGCGCGGCAGTGCTTCGAAGGAGAGTCTGGATCCATTCTCCAACTTGCGGCCAATAAAAAGATCTGTCGGAGATGCTCGCTCTAGTACGGGCTGCAAACAGGTTAATGGGTGAATATCACAAGGGACATCTTTTCCTGAGTGGAGAGCAAGGTCTAGCTCTCCTGAAACCACCCCCTCCTCAAGTTCATGAATCCACTCTCGTTTATCACTGACAGAAGCTTCCGGGGTTTCTTGCTTCATATCCCCCGTAGTCTTCACCACTACGAGCTCAAGTTCGTCCTCAGGGAAACGCTGATGAAATGCTGCTTGTAACAGCTTAACCTGAGCAAGCGCTAGCGCACTTCCCCTCGATCCCAATCGAAATTTCATGGCTATCGCTCACCTCATTGCAACATTCTTGTAAGGAATCTGTACGTTTAAGCTTCAAACAGATAGTCTCTTAAAGCAATGTTTTGGAGGAAGAATGAGCCAAGAATTACCCCCATATGACTCCCTACTTCTCGTCTCTTTTGGTGGACCCGAGAAGAAAGAGGATGTGATGCCATTCTTGGAGAATGTCGTTCGGGGAAAGCCTGTCCCTCGCGAGCGCTTGCTTGAAGTAGCCGAACACTACTACGACTTTGGTGGGAAAAGCCCCATAAACGACCAAAACCGAGATCTCATCGAAGCGCTGCAGAAAGAATTCGCCGCTCACAACCTCAACCTTCCGATTTACTGGGGAAACCGCAACTGGGCCCCCTACCTTTCGGATGCACTAGAAGAGATGAAGAAAGACGGGAAAAAGCGGGCTTTGGCTTTTTTCACATCAATGTTTAGTTGCTACTCTGGATGTCGACAGTACCGAGAGAACATCCAGCATGCACAAGAGGAAGTTGGAGATGGCGCACCAATAATCGAGAAGCTTCGAATGGGCTTCAACCATCCACTTTTCATCTCAGCAGTAACAGCTCAGGTGCAAGAAGCGCTAGATCTTCTGCGGCCCGATCAGCAAGAACGAGCGCATCTCATTTTCACTGCCCATAGCATCCCGCTTGGAATGAGTAAAAATTGCGCATACGAGCGTCAGTTGAATGAGTCTTCGAAACTCGTCGCTCAAGCTCTTCATCGAGAGGATTTTACCCTCTGCTATCAGAGCAGAAGTGGCTCCCCGTCTCAGCCCTGGCTTGAACCAGATATTATTGATGTCCTCAATGACGTCGCTGCTCAGGGAAAAGATGTGGTAATCATCGTTCCGATTGGCTTTGTTTCAGACCACATGGAAGTTATGCAGGATCTGGACGTTGAGTGCACTGAGGAAGCAGAGGAACTTGGGATAAAATTGTTAAGGGCCAACACCGTTAGCACTCATCCAGATTTTGCGAAGATGGTAAGAGAACTTGTCGTTGAAAGGATATCTGGAAGCGAAGAGCGCCCTTCCCTTGGAACACTTGGACCATCGCATAATGTCTGCCCCGCCGATTGCTGTCGGTACGACATGCCGAAGCGGCCAGAGATTTCGCCATCCCCCAACGAGAATGCATCAAAAGGGAATAGACCGGCTACTTCCTAACAACATTTTCGAAGAAGAATTTTTCGGCGATCTCCTCACACCACTGAAGCTGGTCTCGCACAATACCGGCATAAAGAGCAGAACAGCCGGATAGCTCCCGCTTTGGAGTTGGGTAGTCACGTTCGATCGCAGCCCAGAGCTTCTGCTCAACGGCAAGCTTCAGCTCTCCGCCTGACACCGTCAGTTCAAATGCCTCAGAACGAAAGAAAGGATTCTCTGCTGAGGGGACGACATCTCTGGCACGGGTTGTAAACGCTCGGAACCGATCAATATCTCCTGAAGCAAATTGTTCAATAAGGCGAAGGGAAAGTTTCGAGAGAGTGCGCAAACTCTCCTCCTGCAGACCTATGCCTGGATGCTCTTTCAACAGGACCGGTACAACTCCTAAAGTTTTCCAGATAGCTCCCATAGAGGTGTCCAATCCACTCCTTACATTGCCCATGGGATCTTTGGAGCCTGTAGGACTCGCTCCCGAAGCGAGTAGCGATTGATATCGGAGGAACACTTCATCAAGATGGTCACGCTCTCCCTCCGGACGCAGGGCGGAGAGTTGTCGCTTTCGAAACCACGCCCTCAATCCCGGCCCAGAGGAGAAGCGAATTGCACTGTAGAGAAGTTCCGCTATTTCACGAGGATCGTTACACCTTGCAGCAGCTATCTGAAAATCCCTCTCTTCAAGCGGAACGATATCTTGCAAGCCCAAATCCAACTTGCAAAGGCCAGCCGAATCCGGATACTTCTTTCGTTGTTGAAAAATAGATTCCCAGACTTCACCGACAAAGAGAACTGAGAGGCTCTTCTGCTCAAGATAGGGAGAAGTTTCAATCTGCCGTCCCTCACGGATGGCTGATACAAATTCTCCCAGGTTAACCCGAGCACTTCCCTCTTTTTGGGGATGCTGAAACTGATCCGAAACTCCCGACACGACCACTCACTCCTTACAAGAAGATACTTCTCCCTGGAGTGCTAATCAAAATCCACTTTAAGCACGATATGCGCCAAATAAAAAGACACCGAAACGGGTGATCCGGGGCTTCGTGTGGATACGTTGCGTCACAAATCATGACACCGAAATGAGGAGTCATGATTATGAAGGGAACAAAAAAATTCAATTATGTTGAACCCTTTAGGCTGAAGTATCATCGTGGCTTAAGCAATCCTCAAAAGTAATGGGACAATGTGGCATTACTTTCGAGGAACACACGAGAACTTGCATATCGTTCGGGAGAATAATCTCCGCACCACTCTTTAGCAGTGCGGAGCCTCATCTTAATCAACTAGCTGCGAAACAGTAGCTGGGTCAGCGGGGGCACAGAGGCAGGCGCGAACCTGATACTCACTCACGAACTCGCCACTAATTGAGATCTCGGCATTTCCTGTTGCATTAGATAAAAGATCTAACACTCTTTCTAGCAAATTCTGAAACTCCTGTTGTTCATCAGGATCTCCAGATCTCATAGCTCCTGTTCGCTCGCTACTGGTTTTTAGCTCCACATAACTTACTTCCACCGAATCTATCCCGAACTCAGGAATGCCTGAATTTATCCCCGATGTAACTATCAACACCTCAAACTCATCACCCTCATACTTCACCCAGACTCCACTACAATGATAGTCACGCTTCACTGACTTAAGTGATACTGAGCAAACATTCTTTCCTGATAAAAGCGCTAGAGCTTTCGCATCATGATCTGCAAAAACCGAGTCAATCATTGATTTTGTGAATGATTGAATGTTCTCACTAGTGAGAATGGACTTTATCAAACTTGCAGGAAGTTCCAGTTCTCTATGGACTACATCCTTGCCGATTGTTAATGAAATCTCCGTGGGACTCTGGCACTCATTTTCATCGGCCTGTACCTGACTCAATCCCGGCAATATCAGAAATGCAATCGAGCCCAGCAGAGTGAATTTTGTTAGTAACCTCGACATTTTCATTATCTCTCTCCTATTTCAAACCCTCAGACCAAACGTCATCGGATGATGTTGTAGGAGCCATACTTCTACTCTTCTCGGCTCCCAAGAAGGTTATGTCAGGGCATGCCAGGGCGTAACATAAAATGTGCTAGTAACACTTTTTATGCCTCCTTAGTCTCGGCCCCTTCCATATCACCTATAATCAAGGCAACTGCCGCTATGTATCGATAAGCATTCGTAGAGAAATAATGAAGAGACGCCACCTACTTACTACCTTCGCAATTTCATCAGTCCTCAACCCGTTGGTGGCGTTCGCCTCCCCACCGCTTCACTCGGTTACTGCGAAGATATTTGCTGTATGTGAAGAATCTGATGATGGAGACGAAGAATCGGTAGAAGGCTATACCGCAATCCGATTTCGAGCAGAAATTGTTAGTCCGTCATCGGATGTCACGAACGCGATTCAAGAACTTAAACGGGATGGCTATTTTGATGGTGGCAAAGTTCAGCTGGTGAATGAGCAGGCATTGTCTGCAGACGAGGAGTTTAAGCTGTTAGCAGGAAAACTCGGCGCACCTTCGGTAAACATCACTTACCTCGGCCGAGAGGATGATAGCGAATTTGACCTCTCTTGGTTTCATTACTCCATATTGATCCTAAAAACCTTTAAAGCGATCGCATACCAGCGTGATTTTGGAGTACCGATGGGTAGTGAAGAATTTCCGGCATTCACCATGCTTACCGAGTACTACTGCTCTAGCAAAGAGGAAAAGGAAGTGACCATCAAAACCTTTCATATCCCGGTCAATGGGATCGATGCTCTCTTGAATATTGGCGCTCTTAAAAAACAACTCAAAGAGCTACTCATGGATCTATTTTTCGCAAAAGGACCACAGATCCTCAAAAAGACCTACTCTGAAGATTGCGGATACCTAACCGATCAAGAGTGTCCAATCTTCCTCCGAATGCTCTGGCAGCGAATCCCAGGCGGTGGCTATCAACTTACCCCTGTTTGGATTCCAACCGACCCAGACAGCATATTCTCAAAATGCTATGCCATACATAAAGGAGATGAAGCGTTGTGCGCTAAAACAAAGAACACCGTGAACGATTCGACTCAGAGCAGTGCTTCGAGCACCAATCAAATGATGGACGAACTTTAAAATACACTAGCTATCGCCGGTGAAATTTCAGCGAGTGGTAATGTGGCTTTTTAGACTACTCCGGAAGCTTTCCGTCAAAGTATTCTCGCAAGGAAACCGATGGAAGGCGGACCCCGAAATAGAACTTCCCAAATGCCCCGTAAAGACTTGTGACATCATCGAAGCGCATTTCATAAACGAGATCTTTAAAATAGTTTGGGGTATCAGCAAAGAGATCTACTCCCCACTCCCAGTCATCAAATCCGATTGAACCGGTGATAACCTGCTTTACCTTGCCCGCATACCGGCGGCCAGTCATGCCGTGCTCCATCATCAACTCAGCACGCTTATCAAGCGGCTCGTGATACCAGTTATTCTTCTCTCCTCGCTTCTTATCCATCGGGTAAAAACAGATGTATTTCTGAGAAGGAATCTCAGTGTATCGCCTCTCCATCAGGTTCTCTTTGTGAGGTTCGATCTTCTCTTCATACGCCGCTTTCCACTCATCGGAGTGCGGCTTCAGCCCCTGCTCTGAAAGAGCTTTCAATATATTTTTTGTGGTGTGATACATCCCAAGCTCAACGATAGAGACGTAGGAATCAGAGAGCTTTAAATATTTCGCAATTCCTTTTCGATAGATATCGAGCTCTATCTGCGCACACTGCGAGAAGTCAGGCCGGAAATGGAGGAGAAGGAGCCCCCCTTTGTGTCCTAGCACATGATAAGCAGCCGACTGCCCCTTATCACTATACTCTTCCATCGAAGACAAATACTCACTCAATTCGGAAACGAGAGATTCACGCTCCTGAGTTGGCAAAGCACCAATGGCTTGCCAATCAATCGCAAAAAACTGATGGAGCACTGCCCATCCATCTGCCGTATCAGGCGCAAACTGACTTCCCATATGCTTCTCCTTCATGAAACTCTGATTCAAATCTCTCCAAGGATTGCTGTTGATGCAAATCCCCCAATTGTTTAGCTGCAACAACGGCTTGGTGTACACAATCCGGTATTCCAACTCCTCTGTACGAAGTTCCCGTCAAAAACAGCCCTGGGAAATTGGTCACTCGACTATCGATTCGTTGCAACTTCTCTTCATGACCACAGACATACTGCGGCAAGCCCTGCTCCCAACGGGTTACTAAGCACTCCTGGAACTTTTCAACTCCAAGCTTTACCCTTACTTCTTTTTTAGCAGTACTCAGCAGCTCCTCATCAGCCACCTCGCGTACTCCACCGTTTCTTCCAAAGAAAACTCGAACAACCAATAAATCTTCAGGGGCGCGCCCATCCCACTTCTGAGAAGAGAATGTACAGCCAGTGACATATCCACCTTCAGTTGGAGCCAGGAGGTATCCGCTTCCGCGGGTTTCCTTCAAAACATCGGATTTTGAGATAACAAAGGTAACAACAGCTGAAGAGGAGCGATCGATCGCAGCAAGTGCGGCTGAAAGCCCTTGATCGAGTTCAAAGAGGATCTCTTTTGCGGCAAACGCAGGAGTAGCAACAACGCAGTAATCGAAAGCGAAGAATTCTCCGTCGGCCTCTACTTGAAAAATTCCGCTTTCATCTTGTCGAACTGAGGAAACAACACTGTCCGCTACTACAGTTCTCCTCAAAGCGCTAGAGAGCGCCTTTGGAAGGGTATTCATCCCTTCTCGAAAGGAGACAAAGCGCGCTTTCCCATATTTTCCACCGGCTCGACGCTTCGCCATGTCAGGATATAGAGATTTAAAACTCAACGACTCCGCATCACCGCTATGAATCCCCCCGAAAACTGTCTCAAAGAAATAGCGCGACACCTCGCGCCCAAAACGCCTTCGAAGGCTCTCTGCAATAGAAGGATCTCCCTGTGCTGAACTCGGAAAGAGGTAATCAAGAGCAGGACAGAGCGTCGCCTGCAATTTTCCCATAAGTGAGAAGAGAGAACATTTCCAAAGCGATCTGACGTTCTCTGGAAAACCCCGAAGGAGACCAAGAGGAACTTCATGAAGAATCCCGTCTCGCTGAATGGAGAATGAGCGTTGCTTTGGGGAAATGAGATCCCCACTCAATCCGAGCTCTTCGATTATCCGCTCGAGATCTGATCCTGACTTTAACAGGATGGAATCAGCGCCCTCTTCAATAGTACATCCGGCGCGCTTTACCGTTTGAATCTTCCCTCCAAGCTTCCCTCCAGGTTGGAAGATGGTAATCGAGAGATCCGGATGCAATTTCTCAAGAGTGTAAGCCGTAGCAAGACCCGAAACACCCCCACCGATAATAACGACTCGCTTCATCGCGCACTCTTCTCATGGACGTAGTCTACGAGAAACTTCACATTATCCTCGGGCGTACCAGGAAGCACTCCGTGCCCAAGATTAAATATATGTCCGGGACGGCCGGCGGCCTCTTCCAGCACTCGGTCTGCCTCAAGGGCTATGAGCTTCCTGTCAGCAAAGAGCACAGCCGGATCAAGGTTTCCTTGGATAGCCGGCTGATATTTGAGCTCCTCCCAACTTTTCCCAAGGGGAGTTCTCCAATCTACACCAATAACATCGCCCCCTGCTTCTAACATAAGTGGGAGCAAACTCGCGGTACCTGTCCCAAAATGGATGAGCGGAACGCTATTCTGCGATACTGCCTGAAAAAGTCTTTTCATATACGGAAGAAGGTACTGCTCATAGGTCCTCGGATGGAGAGCTCCAACCCAACTATCAAAGATCTGCAAAGCATCAGCCCCAGCCTTCGCCTGCATGTTCAGGTAATCGATAGTGACATCAACGAGAGCATTCATCAGAGCATCCCAAGCCTCCGGCTGAACGAAGAAGAATTCTCGCACCTTCTTAAAATCTCGCGAAGGTTTTCCCTCGATGAGGTAAGCAGCTAAAGTGAAGGGAGCTCCGGCAAACCCGATGAGCGGGATCTTCAGCTCTCGTTTTAGATTCTGAATAGCTTGAGTTATAAACGGCAATCGCTCTTCAGAAACAAACTTTTCAAACTTCTCCACATCCGACATATTGCGCACCGGATGCTCAATAACAGGGCCAACGCCAGGGACGATATCGAAACCGATATTCATTCCAATGAACGGAATAGTGATATCCGAAAACAGAATAGCGGAATCTACTCCAAACTGCTCCACAGGGAGCAATG
>JAGRAT010000082.1 GCA_020434495.1 Bdellovibrionales bacterium
TGACAATCCACTCCTACCAGAGTGGAGAGTAGGTAAAGTTTGGTCTAACCGCTTGAGTTGGATAACCGTTCGCATAAAATTGTGCTTCTACGTGGCTGCCTCTGTTAGCCACCTTTTCAAGGGAAGGTACTATTGCAACAAAAGCTTGGCACAGTCATTCAATCTCCAGATAAACTCTTTGATATTTCGGCTGCTAACATGCCGGGCGATGGCATCGGTCGAGAAGTAGCAGCAGAGGCTATTGCTCTGCTCGAACAGGCTGGACGGTTAAGTGGACGACCAATCTTTAATTTTCAGCATTTCCTTCACCTTGGTGCCCGTTACATGGAAGACACAGGACAGTCTTGGACCCCTGCTGAACGAGATTTTATCGTAAATGAAGCGCAGGCATTCTTTATGATCGCCCTTGAGCCGGTGAGGAAAGAAGCGGGTTTCCCAGAGGCGAAGCGTTTTCAACATATGGAGGAGATTATCCTCCAAGGTGGACGGGTCGGTAAGGCGACGAACATTAATATGCGCCCGGTTGTTGAGCCACACCCGGATTTTCGTTTGACACATACGCCTCAAACTGGAGGATTTCGGCTGTTCCTTACCAAGGGAGATTCCAGCGAAGAGTTGTTACCAGCAGGCTTCGAAAGTTCAGCCGATGGAAAAACGTGTGTTGTTACGGAGTGTCACCGTCGAGAGGATTATCGTTCTGCTATTCGAAATGGCATTGCCGCTACGCAGGAGGAATCGCTCGGACAGCCAGCAGCAGGAACTTTACTTGGTGGGGTGAGTAAGTGGAATGTTCTTAAGCACGCACACCGGATGGCCATGGTCGGTGCGTTTGAAGACCTTGCTGAGGAGATCTCTAATGCCGTGGGAGCAGGGTGTAACCCGCGACTCTTGACGGATTCTTTCTGTGAACTCCTCGTACGTGCGCCCGAGAAAGCACCGCGGATACTCGTTTCTGATGCAACTCACGGGGCGTTACTGAGCCCAATGCTTGAGGCTTTGAACGCGGGAGCGAGGGAACCACTCACTAAGCAGGTTAACCTTGTCATCGTTCGTGAGAACATTGAAGGCATGTACCGACAGATCGGCGAAGTGATTGAAGAAGTTGGTGGCCAACCGCAAGCGGTTACGCAGAAAGGAATTTTCACAGAGAGGATGATTCGAGAGGTCGTTGATGCTGGAATAGAGATAGCGATTGATCGAAGAAGTAGAGGACTAGACCACGGTATAAACGCCGTCACTGTGGTCCTTCCAGAGAGTTGGCCAGTCGCTGCCGAGCTTTGGAAGGAGATCGCGTTAAAGGTTGGAGAAGAGAAGTACTATCCCGTTAAATTCATGAATGGGTCAGAATTCCTCCTTCGATGCGTTACTGATCCTGACAGCATTGCTCAAGGAGTCTACGTTGCTTCGAACATGCTGGGGGACATTATAGGAGATGCTGCTGCAGGACTCGTAGGGGGACTGGGAGTGCCGGCTACTCATAATTTCAATTACGCGCGGCATGGTTTCCGTCATACTGGAATGACGACCTCAGAACCACTTGGAGGAACAGCTCCTGATATAGCCGGGAAGGGTATTGCAAATCCGATAGCCGCGTTGCTGACAGCTGGTGCAATGCTTCGCTATTACGGACATCCCGAACTTGAAGATAATTTGCTACGGGCAATTCATGATGTCACCGAGAGAAGCCCTGAACTCCGTACTCCAGACATTGGTGGCCCTTCTCGGGATACCGCAACAAAGGAGTTTGGATCGGCTATTCGCAAGAGATTTGCTGAGATTACCAACGGCAGGTAGTTCAACGATCGAACTTCCTACAGCGGGAAAATGGAGCGCCCACATTTTTTTTGCTTAACAAATTTAGTTCTTTATCCTTTTGCCTCGGAGATCGGGCAAAAGAAGGGGATGTCTTCATGCGGCAAGCTACAGAGGTGCATCGAGCGTCACCTGAAGTTGATCAATACGACAAACTTGAATCCGAGGGCTTTTCCTCCAAACGTTCGCTTGGCCTCGGAAAACTCGCCAGTCTATTTGCTGCCTTTGTCCTTAGTACATCATTAGGGTCTGAAATTGGAGCACAAAATCGACCGGAGCGCCCAGCTTCGTCACCGTCAGAAAATTTGCCGCCAATTCCTAAAAACTACAATCCCGAGAGTGAAGCTGGAGCAAGAGCGTTTCTCGCACACCACGGTGTGAAACCAGAAGACTTGAAGATACTCCCGACCGAGGATGCTAGTGGAAATATCTCCTTCTCAGTAGTGGTTAAGGAAAAGAGAGAGTTCGTTTCCTTTTCGGAAAAAGTAGATTCCAAGAAGTGGGATTTGCGCGGCGGTTCTGCCATCGCGCTGAAACCCGGCGCTGATGCTTCAGAGTGGTATGCGGATATTCAAAATAACAACGGCGTGCGAAGGACAGTTCCCTTTGAGGAGCTAAAGGATCGGTTCGACCGGTCTCGCTTCTTTGTCTCGATTGAACTGTTCGGGCGTGATAGTGAGGGAGTGCAATTCTATATCGGAACAGGTGTGCTTAAACCGCAACAGTTCACAGTTCGGGAGTTGTCCCGTTTGAAGGAAGAGAAGTCAGAGGCAGAGACTCCTGCTCGAGAACAGGTTGATACAGAAAAACAAGAACCGAATGCGACTCTAAAGTATGTCTGGCCAGGGTTAGCGCATGTTTGGGTAGGGCATGGAGAAGATAAAGTTACCCAAGAAGAGCTAAGAGCTGAGGTAGAAGATCAACGGAACTCTCTTTGGAACGGGCGGCAAGTTTCTCTGCAAGCTGCTCGAAATGAAGTAGTGGCATTCAATCTTGTCCTTGAAGCGCCAGAAGGAGTGGCCAAAGATGTCACTGTTGAACTTCCAAAGCTCCAGAATAAAGCTCGTAAATACACCATCGATTCTAGAGAAACGAAGGGGGATGGGCTCTTTGATTACAGAAACCGTCCTATAGAACTCTTCGTCGTTGATTACCTTGAAATTAAAGGATTGAGTCGCGTTGGATGGGAAACCTACGATGAACGCCACATTCCAGAGCGTATGCGACGGCCATATTCCGGGGAAGGGTTCGGGGCAGGCAGTTGGAGTGATCGGCCAGATGCGAATCGGCACTATCCAGATATCGCCGTCCCGATTGAGGCAAAAGGTAAATTTTCTATCCAACCCGGTGCTAGTCAAAGTGTGTGGGTTGACGTATTCGTTCCCGTCGATGCTCCCTCTGGAAAGTACCAAGGAGAGATAGAGGTTCGTGAGAACGGGAAGCAATGGAAGAAAATTCCAGTTGAGCTTACCGTAATGGACTTCACCCTCCCGTTAGAACCCGCGGTGAATACTGTCATTCATATCGGGCAAGGCGAGGTAAAGCGACATCTTGGGATTCAAGAACCATCCACTGATAAAGAGTGGGATCAGGCAAGAGAGCTTCGTGATAAATACTTTCAGATGCTGCACCGCCATGGCCTGATGGGAATTGGAGATGATGCTAGGGCTTGGGCAAGTGGAGGAGGGCACCCAAGTGAAGATTGGATCCCTCGGCTTTCCGGAGATCTCTTTACTCCGCGCCATCACTATGAAGGGCTTGGCCAAGGGGTGCCGAATGACGTCTATTCCGTAGGAACCTACGGCACATGGAATTGGAAGAATTTCGATCTCAGTACCCCAGCTGGTGTGGAGCAGGCTCGGTCCGCGATGTGGAAGCGAACCGATGAGTGGATGAAATGGTTTGCAAAATATGCCCCTGATGCTGAGGTGTTTCTCTACCTGGCTGATGAAAGTGATGATTTCACCTCTCTTGAAAGCTGGGCCAGGTTTATGAATGAGAATCCGGGTATCGGCAGGAGTATGAAATCATTTGCTACTATCTCGCTTCCCGATGCTCAACATCACGTGCCAGGGTTGGACATTGCTGCTACCCAGGCCGGTGCAGCTGGCATCCTCGATGAATGGATGGAGGCAGCGAGCTATTTTCGCGATCATCCCGAAAAAGAGCTTTACTATTACAATGGAGTACGTCCACGCTCGGGAACTCTTTTGACAGAGGATGATGGGGTCTCTCCTCGAATGATTCCGCTTGTCGTTGAGAGAATGGCTCTCGATGGTTGGTTCTATTGGGAATCAACTTACTACAACAACTATCAAGGCGGGACCGGTGAAACGAATGTCTTCGAACAGGCGCAGACCTTTGGAGGCAATAGCGCAGACAATGGAGAGCTCGGCCGGAACGGCTGGAACTACTCAAATGGGGACGGTGTACTTTTTTACCCTGGAACAGACACGGTGTTCCCTGAGGAGTCCCTTGGACTTCCTGGACCCATCGCAAGCATACGACTGAAGTTGCTCCGTAGAGGCATGCTTGATGCTGCTTACGTCAAGCTCGCTGAAGAAAAAGATCCAAAGGCGACAGCAGATATTCTAAGGACTCTCTTGCCCAAGGTGCTATGGGAAATGGGAGTTTCGGATCAAGAGGACCCCACTTGGCTGCGGTCCGATATCTCTTGGTCTAATGACCCAGAGGTTTGGGAGGACGCTAGGAAAAAGTTGGCAAAGATAATCACTCGATAGGGCGATAGGTGGCTCACAGGCATCTTATCCGAAGCACTAGCACTGCCCGATCATTGCGCGTTCTGGGGGGCCTTTGGCTACAGATTGTCAGAAATTCCCCCTGATTCTGCTAATTCTCACATTGGTTGGAAGGTTGATTGCGATGTTGTGAAGCTTGGCCTGTCAGTCGGATAGGTAAGTCGGTCTGGCAGAGAGTTAGGACTACTTTAAGAAGTTGAATTATGACTTTACGGACAGCAAAGCGAGAACCCTTTCACGAGTTGCCACTCAGCGATTTCGTTCAATTGGTAGCTCCGAAAAGCAAGGACTATCAGGGACCAAACAGTTTTCTCATCCCAGGTACCGAGCGAAAGGTCTCCATTCGAGAGATTGCTAATGATCCATTGCGCATCACAAAGACACCGAACCTGAAAGTAGCCTATGCGCAGGTGAAAACAGAGCCTGGAGCATTTGAGGAGAATCTCCGTGTGCATACCGAGGCTATGGCGAGGGCGCACGAGAGGGGGGCACATCTGCTACAGTTTCCCGAGATGTCTTTGCCGCATTACTGTTCTCTAGATCTTTTGCTCGATCGAGACTATCTAAAGGCCCAGGAAGCCTGGCTTCAAGAAATAGTTGAGTTCTCAAAGAAAACTCCAGAACTTACTACCGCGGTTGGCTATGTTGATGTGGATTGGGAGAGGGAACGAGCGGGCGGGAGGCCATACAATCGGAATGCTCTTGCGATAATTCGTGATGGCGAAGTGCTGGGTGTCGTTCACAAGAAGCTGCTCCCAAACTACGCTGTTTTCGATGAACACCGATGGTACGAACCAGGGACCGAGACCAAAGTCTTTGAAATCAACGGCACGAAGGTTGGTTTTCTCATCTGTGAAGACATCTGGGTCAAGGGATACGACGTTAATCCTATCGAGGATCTTGTAAATGCCGGTGCAGAGTTTCTCTCTCACTCGCAGGCATCACCATTTCATATTGGAAAGAATGCAACGAGAGCAGAGCTTGCTCAGTCCATTACTGATACCTATGGAATTCCCTTCGGCAGTGTGAATGCCGTTGGTACCTTTGACGGATACGAGGGAGATCTGCCATTTGATGGACGAGGTATTGTACGTTCTGCAGATGGGCAGTGGCTTGCAATGGGAGCAGCTTATAACGAAGAGCTATTGCTACTCGATCCGTTCAGAGCAGCCCCAGACAAGATACCTGAACTCATGCCGATGCAGGAGCTCATTCTCTCTGTTGTTGATTCGATGCAGAGCTACTTTAGCCGGCTGGATCAGGTAACTGGACAGACGAACTGCGCTGTGGTCGGTAACAGTGGTGGAATTGATTCAGCCGTGATCATTGCGCTTCTCCACCTAGCGATTGGACCGGACAGAATCCAAGCTATTAGTTTGCCGACAGTGATTAACTCTGAGGAAACAAAAGGTGATGCTCAAGAACTTGCTCACAATTTTGGTGTATCGTCTCGTGAAGTTTCGATTCAAGAGACATATGACTCCGTTAAGAAGCTGCTTTCTGAGGCGATAGAACTTGATCCGACAACTGACAATCGGGTTTCTCAGAATGCTCAGGCGCGGCTCAGAACGCTCGTATTGATGGCGTATTCTCAAGCGTTGGGTGGTGTGATGATTAACACCAGTAACAAGACTGAGCGCTTTACTAACAATTTTACTATCTATGCCGATTCGTCAGGGGCGTTCGGTCCAATAGCTGATGTTGATAAGGATAGAGTGTACGAGATGGCTCGATACCTTAACAAAGTGTTCGAGCAGATGGATGGCAAGCCGCGGATCCCTCAATCGATCATAGACCGAGAAGCGTCGGCTGAGCTCGATTTTCATCAGGTAGATGCCAATGTGATGGGGGGCAAACCTGAAGAGATCGCTCCTTTCATTCGAACCCTCATTGAGCAGGGACTGAATTCCTTTCCAAGTATGCGAGCAGCACTTCCTGACTCGGTAACTGATGAACTGATTAAACGTTGGGTTGGATCCATCGGAGCCTCCGAGTGGAAGGGAAGGCAATTGCCTCCAGGTACCCGTGTTACTCCTGTAGCCGCAGGATTCAATAGAAGAATCCCTATTAATCACCGGTGGAGAGGGCAGTTGCCAGGGGGAGCCGCATAAGGTCAGAGGACGTTCATTAAAATACTAAGGAGTTCCTATCCAGGCTCGAAGATGTCTACCCCATTCCGATGTGGAGTCTCGAAAAGTGGATGGCAAGTCAACACGAGTTAGAACGAGTTGTACCGGCAAATGGTTGTAAAGGGTTGCAGTATTGAATCCTGGAGGGAACTGATTGCGTGGATCTCGATAATCGTAAGTCATGATTCGGAACAGTGACTCGTCAAACACCGGCATCTTTGGTGTTGCTCCCGGTGCTTCCTGATAGGGGCGATCCAATGGAAGAGAACTGCCGTCAATAAATTGAGCTGTTGGCACATCGCCGTATGATACTGAAGAAAGAGGTTTTGGATACTGTTTCCAGTTATCTCTATCGATCAGATAACGCAGATATCCCCGATCTTCTCCGCACACTCCGTGCACTAATTCATGGACGAATGTCCTTCCGATCGCCATGTTCTTTGATGGATCAGGATCGAAAATCTCTATCTCTCCATCGCCGTACCGCAATCCAAAAAGATCTGCGCGAATTGTTGGGCATCGATATATGGCGTGAATGTCCTCCGCAAAAAGAATGCGGCCTTTCGGAAGCGCAATTCTGGTCGCCTTCTCGAGATACTTCTCGCATTGGAGGAGCTCAAACTCAGTCCATTTCCGTTCGTCATTCTTGACACTAACTGAACCGTCCTCATTTCGCCTCAGTCGCTTTTCTTGAAATCTTGGGTTGAGTGTTGAGCCAACCGCGTCCCAAATTTCCTTCCCTTCTTCGAGTTCGCTATGAACAAACGAAAGTCCAAAATTTCGAAGCATCCTGTCCTTTATGACTTCGGCTCTATAGAAGGCTGGAAACTCTTCCATCGGATTTTTCATAGCTGCCATCTCGGTAAGGCAATACGCTCTTGAATACTGTAGAGCTCCGTTCAATTGTCGCCAAAGATTGGTGCGTTGGAGACTCGAATTTTCCTCTAGCACTTTTTGAATCTCCTGATGTCGCTCCATTAAAGCGCTATACAAGCCGGCAAGTTCTCGATCCAGAAGGGGACTTGGGCATTCAGGTAAATCATTGAGGTTGGCGAGTTTCGGGAGGAGCTCGGCGCAAACGGCGAGGTGCCTCGCACGATGAGAAGAGCTTCCTAGCATCTGTTCTTTGCCAAGGGTCCGAACAACTGTTTCCAATTCGGCTGTATCTTTCGTGTAGAGCAAGATGGCATCGACAAAATCCCTCGCATCTTCATCGAAGGCTCGTGGGTCTCGATCAATCAGTGGAAAGAACTCTTCTAGAAGTATGCAGCGAGTCTCCAGATCTTGAAGCGCAACTAGGTAACGCTCGGTTTCGATTTTCTCCATTTTCGAGGAAGCCAAATACTCTTCTGTGACACCGGCTTTTTCTCCGAGAGCGGCTACTGCTTTAAAAACTCGTTGGAAGGTAAATTCTTCCTTACCTGTATCACGTTCGAAGGCAACAGCGCCTTCTAGATCATTAGCTACTTCACTTCCGGTTTTGGGAGTCGTTGAGCATGCCGCCAGTGTCAGGGCCAATGCGGCTACCTGCGTGGGTAAATGTTTTCTTAGAGGTTCCACGTCGACTACCCGGACCATTGATAGTTACCTTACAAATTCTGCAAAAATTTGAGGGATTACGGAAATTTGAAGGGTAAGTACCTGGCGATACTTGGGGAAAAGGTGCAGATAAGGGAAAAAAATTACCTTAAGAAAAATCGCTTTGTTAGCTTTCTAAACAGCTAGGCCCCGTTGGGCTTGGTCGTGGGATAGGTCAAGTGTTGCCGTCGCTTGGAGCGTCTGCCACTTCACCTGTATCCACTGGTTCCCTTACAACCTGACTCGAGTAGAAGGAAAGAGACACACATCATGTCTGAAGTTTTCACGTGGCTCGCCACCAACTGGTGGCTGGTCCTCATCGGCCTCGTCGCCCTCTGGTACCTCCTGGGCTTCCGGAAGGTCGGATCGGCCGACGTCGGCCTCGTCGAGTACATGATCTCGTTCAAGTCGAACGAGACCGAACAGGCGGTGGTCGAGAGCGGTGCGGGCTACCGCATGCAGCTCAAGACCCCGGGTTGGCGCTGGGCGCCATTCCTGGTCGCCAGGATCCGCACCTTCCCGATGGTGCAGGTGCCGCCGGGAGAAGTCGGCATCGTCTACGCTCAGATCGGTGAGTCGCTTCCTCAGGGTTTCCGTACTGCAGAGTACCTGCCCGAGATGAAGGACTTCACCAACCCGCGGACGTTCCTCGAGAAGGGTGGACAGAAGGGCATTCAGCGTCCGGTGCTTCGGCCCGGCGCGGTGCTCCCCATCCACCCGGTCGCCTTCCTGGTGATCACCTCCGAGAAGGTCTACGGACTTCCGATCGATCCGGCACTCCAAGGCAAGCGGGTCACCCCCGCGAGCTTCGGAGTGAAGCGGGCCGAGAGCCTGCAGCAGACCATCATCGAACCGAAGGTGGTCGAAGTCGATGACCCGGTGACGGGCCAGCGGGTGAGGCAACACACCGAGATGATCGGTGTCGTCACCTCGCACGAGGGTCCGCCGATCGACGGTGGTGAGATCGCTGGTCGCCTCGGTGGCTGGCAGGATCTTCAGGAGGCCTACGACGACGACAAGTCGCCGGAGGCCATCATCGAGCTCCTGCTCACCCCGAAGAACGGCAAGCACGAGAACTACCAAGACTTCCAGCAGTTCATCGCTGCCGGTGGTCGGGTGGGTCTTCAGCACGACGTGCTGCTGCCTGGTGCCTACAACATCAACCCGATCTGTGCGGTTGTCGAACAGGTTCCGATGCTCACCGTCGAGCAGGGACAGGTGGCGGTCATCAAGTCGTACGCGGGTCTCCCCACTGCTGATACCAGTGGTGAAGCCTTCAAGTACGGCTCGCTCGTCCGTCCTGGTCACCGCGGGATCTGGAACACGGCGCTGACGACTGGTAAGTACGCGATTAACCCGCGGCTCTACCATCCGATCATCGTCCCGACCAGCATCATCAACTTGAACTGGGCGGACGCGACCTCCAACGCGCACCGACTGGACGCCGACCTGAAGCCGATCGAGGCGAAGTCCAAGGAAGGCTTCGTCTTCATGATCGACCTCGAAGTGCAGATCCACATCAGTGCGAACAAGGCACCGATGGTGATCAGCATGGTCGGTACCATCGAGAACCTCATCAACGAGGTGCTCCAAGGCGCGGTCGGCAACTACTTCCGTGACACCCTGGCCTCGAAGGAAGCTGTCGAGTTCATCGAACAGCGCCAGAAGGTCCAGAAGGATGCGGAAGAGCACATCCGGGCCAAGCTCGCCGACTACCACGTCGAGACCCCGGGCGTCTACATCCAGGACGTCAAGCTGCCCGCTGACCTCGTCAAGGTGTTGCAGGAGCGAGAGATCGCGAAGCAGCAGAAGGCGACTTACGCGATGCAGCAGGAGTCCGAGCAGCAGCGTGTCGCAACCGAAGCCGCTCGCGGTGAGGCCGACATGCAGGCAGATCTCGCGCGCTCCAAGGTCGGGATCACCATCCAGGCCAACAAGACGGATGCTCGCAAGCTGCAAGCTGCTGGTGATGCCGAGTACGTGACCTTGACCGGACAGGCCAAGGGCGCGGAGGTGCTTGCGATCGGAGAAGCGAAGGCCAAGGGCTACAAGGCTCAGGTCGCTGCCCTCGGACGCAACAGCACTACTCTCGTCAACGTGATCACTGCCCTCGGCGAAGCAGGTCTGGACATCGTTCCGGATGTGCTCGTGAACGGCGGTGGTGAAGGCAACGGTGGTGGCGGCAACATGGCGGTCCTCGGACTCGTCACGAAGCTGCTGAACGACCACCGCGACGATGACGACGACGACGGGAAGCCGGAGAAGCGCAAGCAGACCCGACGGACCAGGTCGAACGGCAAGGGTGGAGACGCTTCAGGCGACTCTCCCAGGACTGATGCTCTGACCGACGCGCAGACTGATGACGACGACGAGGCCCTCACGGACCCCGACGAAGACACCAGTGGCGAAGAGGAACGCAGCTGATCATCTTCCGATGATCGCGCGCTGAGCTGTCAGATTGCAACCGAGGCTGAGGGTGTGCTACGCGCATCTTCGGTCTCGGTCGCTTTGCAGGAATTCTTATATGGTTTGCCATATTTTCCTTGCTCCTAGACAGGAACCGATGCGTTCCTACCTAGAAGCAGGGGAAAATGTTAAAGGTACAATATCGTTAACTAGGATTTAGAATAGCAAAGCTCGCTTATACCTCACCTAAAAGTCTTTCCTTCTACTCACTTTTTTATTTCCTAGCTACTATCCAATAAGCTCCATTGGGCAGCGATAAGAAAGGCATAAATTTTCTAAAAATCAGTCGCATTCTTTCTCAAGCGATTCTTGTAAACCTGAACTATTTGACTCGCCTGCTCCTTGTTTGCAGCGCATGCAAACAACAGGGGATAGAATCCCTCCGAGAGAGGATCGGGAATGATCTTCTTTGAGGCATTTATTACTGCTTGTGCCACCGCAATTCTTTCCTCGTTTCTCGTGTGAGTCGATACACTAAACAGCGCCGCAGCTACCGCCCCTGCTGCGGCGATTAACGTTGCACGAGGGTCTCCCCCGGTAGCAGTAGCTAGACTTATTCCAATCGATCCTGCAGAAGCCATTGCCGACAGAAGAACCT
>JAGRAT010000083.1 GCA_020434495.1 Bdellovibrionales bacterium
TAGTTCCTCGTACAAAGTACAGTTAGGGGGAATACCTGGACGTGACAACGTTATACGTAGACCGCTTCTGTAGCTCTCCACAAAACCAATGTCACTTCGTGCCATTATTTTTGGTGAACGCTCTAGATAGGGCGAGCCCTTGGAGAGCTCTGCCCTACACGAGCTCTGCAATCATGCTCGCGGCACTTCCGCCCCCATACTGCTCAATTGCATCAAGAGGTGTGTGGACTATCTTGCCATACTTCTCGAGACGCGCTCGTTGGTCTTCAGTCATAGAATTGTATGCTCGCGAAGAGAGGAAATGAATTCGCCCGGAAGAGCTCCCGAGCGATACCATACTTCCAAGAAAGTTCATGAGCTGCTCCCTCGAAATCTCAATGAGCTCTCGCTCTGACTCCTCAAGGGTTTCTCTGACAATCGCAAGACTCTCCTCTGCAATAACTTCCGGGCACCACATTACATGATCGTCCCCGAGCGAAATGATCAACTCAGTATGGAAAATCGGGCGCCCATCTCTCCCAGAGGCATTAAACAGCAGCAGGCGGTAGCCGAGCAGCGAGGCCCACCTCGACGCCAAGCGTTCGGTAGACCGGGTAGAGGAAGCCATATACGCCACTCTGTGCACCCGATCAAACACGAGCGATCCAGTACCCTCTAAATACTCCTCTCGTTCTTCATACTGAGTGAGATCGATCATCGTTGGATAACGTCTCTTTAAAAAATCAACAATCTCCGGAGATCTCTCCGTCCGGCGCTTTGGGGAACGCATTGGATATGTAACAAACAAACCGCCAAGTTGTAGGTGAGTAGTAAACCAGTGGCTGCAAAAGACAGCATCAGGGCTCTCACACTCAGCATGAGGAGTAAAAACACTGACATTAATTCCGTGATCGCGAAGGAGAGCAACACAATCACGAAACTCTCGAAGAGCCTGTTGCTCTATTTCCTCGTCAGAGCCCCCTTCAAAGCGGTGCTGGAGCGCATTATCAGAAAGTGTTTCCTCATTCGTACGAAATCGAACGGGCTCAATCATGAGGATTCTTGAGGTCGTAACTTCTCGATTCATATCTCTCTCAGACTCCTCACAATTCTATTCTGCAAGCTCAGCCTTTCGTTAGACTCGAAAAAGAGCAGCATCATTGGCTATCCGAATAGCTCATCATAGCTCGCTTGGACCAGAGCCCGATCAGCTTGTTGATCAAACTCACCTCGACCAATGGCGGAAAGTAGAGTCCAAGCGATCTTTCCCGACACATTTTTTTTATCACGTGTAAGGAGCGAAAAGACCGAATCAAATGAAAATTTTTCGGGGAGGGTCGTTGGGAGCCCTACTGAACGAAGCGCTTCTTCAATACGTCTGCTATCGTCGTCACTTATCATGCCGAGTTTGTTAGATAATTTTGCTTCGGCCACCATACCAACTGCTACCGCCTCTCCGTGTAACAACGGAGAGAGAGTCTTGTGAGAAAGACTCTCAAAGGCATGTCCAAAGGTATGGCCAAAATTCAAGAGCTTTCGAACTCCCCCCTCTTTTTCATCTTCTGCAACAATATCACGCTTAATCTCACAAGACCTGGCGATGATCTCCTCAATGTCATTTGGAATGAGATTTTCCTTCAGCGAATCGACACTCTTACGGAAGTAATCACTATCTCGGATCAACCCGTGCTTCAAGATCTCAGCCACTCCGGAACGAAGCTCTGCCTGGGGGAGTGTTGTAAGAAAATCTGTATCAATGAATACCGCTCTCGGCTGACTAAATGTACCGATGATATTTTTCGTGCCACCAAAATTGACCCCTGTCTTTCCTCCGATACTGGCATCCACCTGGGCAAGCAAGGTAGTCGGCATATGAGCAGCACTGAGCCCACGCATAAAGGTGCTCGAAACAAAGCCGCCGAGATCCGTAACCATCCCACCCCCAATGCTCACGAGAAGGGATTTTCGGTCTGCACCGTTCTCAAGAAGAAACTGCCAAACTTTCTCAGCAGTAGCTATGGACTTGGAGCCTTCTCCCGAGGGAATGGTGCATCGTTGTGCATCACCCAGCAGAGCTGGAAGTTTTGTTTCCCAGCGGTCTACTATTACCTGCTCAGTAAGGACAAAGATTTTTGAATATCTTGATACGTCCAAGACATTTGCCAGCTCACTTCGAACGCCGCTCCCAATGTAAAGATTGTAGCGCTCTCCCTGACCAAAATGTACCTCAAGAGTTCTCACCGCTTAGTAATCCTCTCTTCGAATAGCAATGAGTTGCTGAGCCTTTTCAATAAGCTCCCTCGATTCCTTAAAATTTAAAGTCTGCTGCCCATCCGAAAAAGCCTTTTCAGGAATAGGAGCGACCTCGAGAATCAAACCATCACAACCAGCAATGACAGCTGCCAAGGCCACCGAACGAACCCATCTGCGCACCCCAATACCATGGGAGGGGTCCACTACCACCGGGAGGTGTGTCCGCTCCTTCAAGGCAGGCACCGCATTGATATCAAGGGTATTGCGATATGCTCGCTCGAAAGTTCGAATCCCTCGTTCACAGAGGACCAATTTCTCGTTTCCACTCGAAAAGATATACTCTGCTGCGTGCAAGAATTCGTCTAATGTCGTCGACATCCCACGCTTTAAGAGCACCGGCTTATCCACTTTTCCGAGTTCAGCAAGCAGAGTGAAATTCTGAGCATTCCTCGCTCCGACTTGAAACATGTCTACATAGTCATGCATGGACTCAATTTGGTCAGTTGCAAGCACCTCGGTAACGACCTTAATACCAGCCTCCCGAGCCTTTTCATGCCACATTTTGAGCCCTTCCAGGCCAACACCACGAAAGGAATATGGGCTCGTTCGGGGCTTATACACTCCGCCCCGCATGATACGAACCCCGATCTCCTTAAGGTGGGCAATAACACTATCAATTTGCCGCTCATCCTCAATAGAGCACGGTCCAGCAGCAATAGTGAGCTCTCCCTCTGCAAACTGCACTCCATCACCAAGAGAGACCGCGGAGGGTGCAACACGCCACTTTCGCGAGACAAGCTTGTACGGAGCATTGACTCGGTGAACATCTCGTACCCCTTTCAGCTGCCCGACTGATCGAATATCGATCTCCTTCTTCGGATCAACCACGAGGTATTTCTTCAGCTGAGTAACAACTGGTGTCACCTTACACCCCATATCACTCAGCTGAGAGAGCACTGATGACTCCTCAGCAGTCGAAAGTCCATCACGCAATTGAACAATCATGCCTCTACCCCTTTTACCGAAAAAATGTACTCTTCGATTTTTCGCTCATCGATTCCATGCTCCTCAAGAAGTCTGATAAATGCCGTACCGATAATTGCCCCAGCAGTGTACTGCGTTACCGCAAGAAAACTCTCTCGATCAGAAATTCCGAACCCGACAATAAGCGGATTTTTCAAATTATATCCCTGCACTCGGCTTAAATACTCATCACGCTGCTGATTCATCTGAAGCTTCGACCCCGTTATAGAGGGAGAGGAAACAACATACAAAAATCCCGTGGAGAGCTCGTCGAGCTTCCGAATTCGCTCTTCGGGCGTTTGTGGAGTAATGAGGAATACATTTGAAAGATTGCGCTTTTCAAACTCCTCACGATACTTTCTTTCATAATCGAGAAGAGGAAGATCGGGCAGGATAACTCCATCCGCTCCCGCTTCAGAGATGTCATCGAGAAATCGCTCAAAACCATACTGCAGAGCGGGATTCAAATACCCCATGAGGAATATGGGCATTTCACAACTCTCACGGATCTCGCGTACCTGCGCTATCACTTTGGCAACATTCATCCCGTTATCAAGCGCTATAGCACTCGATTGCTGAATAACTGGCCCGTCAGCAATAGGATCAGAAAACGGAATACCGAGTTCCACAAAATCGACGCCAGACTTTTCCAAGATCTGGAATATCGGGGCAGTTGAATCCAGCTCCGGATATCCTGCTGTATAAAAAATAGAAAGGAGCGGACGTCTGCTACTATCACTAAAAAGATTCTTCACTCGTTCTGTCATTGCTCCCTCTTAATCTCCACCCCTTATTTTTTCTCGAAAGCTCAAGCATCTTTCTGATCAAGCCCGTGCAACATGTACGTTTCCATATCTTTATCACCTCGCCCAGAAAGATTAAGCACCGTCACATGGTCAGAATCGTTCTTGAGGACCTTGAGATACGAAAGCGCATGGGCGGACTCAAGAGCAGGAATGATCCCTTCGAGTTGTGCGCACTCCTTCGCAGCGCATAAAGCGTCTTCATCCGTAACCGAGGCGAAGAAGACCCTCCCCGTAGAAAACAGATGGGCATGCTGGGGACCGACGCCTGGATAATCAAGCCCTGCCGAGACAGAGTGCGCTTCCTCTACCTGCCCATCCGCAGTTTGCATAAACAATGTTGTACTTCCGTGAAGCACCCCCTTTTTGCCAAGGGCAGTAGTTGCGGCACTTTTCCCTGAAGTAAGCCCCTCTCCGGCAGCTTCGACTGCGATAAGCTTTGCCCGAGGCTCGTCAAGGTAATGAAAGAAGATCCCGATGGCATTACTCCCTCCACCGACACAGGCAACGATGGAATCGGGATAATCTCTCCCAATCTTCTCCCCCAGCTGCTCTTTTAGCTCGGCGCCAATTACCGACTGAAAACGGGCAACCATATCCGGAAATGGATGAGGTCCAACGACAGACCCGATAATGTAGTGCGTGTCCTCCGGATTCGCGATCCAATCACGCATCGCTTCGTTAGTAGCATCTTTAAGCGTTTTACTCCCCGAGGTCGCCGGAATCACTGTTGCCCCCAGCATCTTCATCCTCTTCACGTTGGGTGCTTGCCGTTGAATATCGACTTCCCCCATATAGATTACGCAGTCGAGTCCAAGTCGTGCGCAAGCCGTTGCAGTCGCAACCCCATGTTGACCGGCCCCCGTCTCCGCGATTATCCGCCTCTTCCCAAGTTTTTGTGCGAGAAGGGCTTGGCCAATGGCATTATTAATCTTGTGCGCACCGGTATGATTAAGATCCTCTCTTTTGAAGTACACTTGGTAGCCAACCTTATCCGAAGTCCTCTCAGCAAAATAGAGAGGTGAAGGTCGTCCAACATAGTCTCGGAGAAACCCTTGAAACCTCCTCTGAAATTCCGGTGCTTCAATGATCTCAAGATACCGATCGGTAAGCTCAACAATATTCGGCATCAAGAGCTCGGGAACGTACTGCCCTCCGAACTCTCCGTAGTATCCATTTTCATCTACCTGATAGCTCATTTTCCAATCTCGCTTAAGAATCGTTTAATCAAATTAGTATCCTTCTTCCCCGGCCCGAGCTCAAATTTACTATTTAAATCTACGCCAATCATCAAAGGGCACCGGATGGACAGCTCTACCACTGCTCTTGCATCCTCGGGCGCAATCCCACCGGCAAGCATAAAGGGCACTCCCCCCTCGTAACTGGTTAAGAAGTTCCAATCAAATTTCTTTCCAGTACCTCCTCGGAGATCCCCTGCTTGCTCGGGTCTCGTATCAAACAGTATACGATCAACGAGGCCACAATAGTCTGGGACGTTTTGTACATCTTCCAAAGTTGATATCGAAATAGCTTTCCAGATCGCGACCTCAGGAGGGAGCTTGGTACGCAAGGACTCAATATATTCGACGGGCTCTGCCCCGTGAAGCTGAATTGCTGATGCCGAAACTTCCTTCGCAGCGCGAGCGATTTCGTCGATCTCCTGCTCGTTTTGAAATACCACAACGGTTTTAGCCTTGGCACTTCCTGGAATAACTAAAGCCTCAACCTGCTCGAAAGAGAGGCACCGGGGAGATAGCGGCACACATATGAATCCAAGAAAATCTATCTCAAGCTTAAAGAGTTCTGCGATGGTTTGCGGATCACTATTTCCACATACCTTAACTTGCACCGAGCTGTCCTCTTACCTGTTCAATGAATCGTCGACACGATTCGTGCGGACGGCTTTCCTTCATAAACCGCTCTCCAATGAGAAATCCTTGAAACCCGGCTTTCTTTAACTTCACCACATCGTCTGGGGATTCTAGCCCACTTTCCGAAATCGCGACGACCTCTTTCGGGATGAACGGCATGAGCTCAATCGAGGTATCGATGCTCACTTCGAAGGTATTCAAGTCTCGATTGTTGACTCCCACGAGATCTACGGACTCAAATGGCACCTTTTCAAGTTCATCTTTACTGTGAACCTCAACCAGCACCTCAAGGCCGAGTTGTTGGGCTGTTTTTGCGAGTCCCGTCATCTCTTCAGAACTCAATACTGCCGCAATGAGAAGAATAACATCAGCACCAATGGATTTGGACTCTACGACTTGGTACTCATCAACAATGAAATCCTTCCTCAAGATCGGGCAAAAATTAAACTTGCGTGCGATCTCCAGATCTTTTGAGCTCCCTCGAAAAAACTGTTCATCAGTGAGAACGGAGAGGGCCGAGGCTCCACCTTGCATATAGCCGATAGTTACCGTTTCGACATCAGCAAACTCATTAATAGCCCCCTTAGACGGAGAAGCTCTTTTAAATTCAGCAATAACTCCAGAAAGATCGCTTCTTTCCAGGTAGTGTTTCAGAGATACGGGACGCCCGTTAAAATACACGCTCTTCTCTAAGAGCTTTACCGGATAGAGCTCCCGCCGCTGCGCGACTTCTTTTCTCTTCGCAATAACGATTTCATCCAAAATTGTCACTAGCGCTCCTACCCTTCGTTCCCCAATTCGATAAAACAATCAAAACTCTTCCGAGCGGCTCCAGAGAAGAGCGAACGACGGGCAAGCTCTAAGGCCTCTGAATAGTTTTCAAGCTGCAATCCAAGCATTATTCCGTATCCAGCGTTAGCACATACCACTGCGTTTTGCGCCTCACTCCCTTTTCCTTCCAGTATAGTTCGAAAGAGCTCCGCCGCTCTTTCCTTCGGCCCACCAAAGAGAAGTTCGGGGGCAAAACGATCAAGCTGGGCATCCTCACAAGAAACAACAGTATCAACTTTCCGGCCAAAAATCCTCCAGTCAGAGGTCAGGCTTACCTCGTCGTAACCATCGAGGGAGTGAATGACGAAATAATCCTGGGTTCCAGCGGAGAGAAGATAGTGAAACAACCGAGCGATTTCTAAACTAAACACCCCAATAAGTTGGGCATGAGGCTTTGCCGGGTTTACCAATGGCCCCAATAAATTAAAGAAAGTCCGTACTCCAAGAGCCTTTCGAATAGGGGCAACATTCTTCATGGCGGGATGAAAGAGAGGGGCATGAAGATAACAAAACTTGCCTTGCTCAAGCTGCTTTCGAAGTACGCTCTCATCATTCGTAAACTTCGCACCCAACTCCTGCAGCACATCAGAGGAGCCACATTGAGATGAGACGCTAACATTCCCATGTTTGGTGACATGCACCCCTGCCCCTGCGGTCACAAAGGCAGCAAGAGTTGAAATATTAAAGGTATCTTTCCCATCTCCTCCCGTACCGCAGAGGTCGACCGTACGCTGAGATCCGAGATCCGGAACTATTGCAAGCTCAAGCATCGCGTCTCGAAATCCGAGAAGTTCAGGAACAGTCACGTTCCTCATGCGAAATACGGTCAGAAATGACGCAACTAAAACCGGATCGTATTCGCCCTGCGCAATCCCGAGCAGAAGCTCCTTGGCACGAATGCGATCTATCGTGTGATACTGGCAGAGTTCATTAAGGGTCTCCCTCATAATGTTACCCAGTTTCTTAAAATAGTATGGCCTTCGCTCGTCATCACGGATTCCGGATGAAACTGCACTCCAAAAATTGGAAGAGTCTTGTGCTCAATAGCCATGATGCTGCGGTCAGGTCCACGAGCAGTTACCAGCAGCTCCGCAGGCAAGGTCGCCTCATCCACGACCCAGGAATGATAGCGGCCAACAGAGATGGTCTTTGGAAGCCCAGCAAATAGTCGCTGAGGACACTCTATTGTAATAGAATGCTCTTTTCCATGAACAACGGTGTCCAAGTTTATCAGTTTAGCACCATACACTTCGGCAATCGCCTGATGTCCGAGACAAACTCCGAGAATAGGCATCGAGTCTTTTACCTCACTGACGATTTCCATCATCCGACCCGCCTCACTGGGAATCCCAGGGCCAGGGGAAAGGACCAAATGTGAGAACTCCCGAACTTCGGTTGCGGTAATCGCATCATTCCGCACAACAACAATTTCCTGGCCTGTCACTTCCCGTAAGCGATGTGCGAGGTTATAGGTAAACGAGTCGTAGTTATCGAGGAGCAGTATCTTCATTGGTCGAGCCCCTCCGCAAGTACGAGAGCTTGTTGCAAGGCTGCCAACTTATTTCGCACCTCCTGAGCTTCAGACTCTGGTACTGAATCTGATACCACTCCGCAACCTGCCTGAAACGAGAGCTCATGGTTAGCGGAATGAAAAGACCTGATCACAATTGCGTGATTAATACTCCCGTCAAAGCCAAGCATCCCAACAGCTCCGCCATAGGCTCGGCGAGGGCCGTGCTCATACTGATCGAGGAGCTCCATCGCACGATATTTCGGCGCACCGGAGAGTGTTCCCATCGGAAAAGTATCAAAAAGAATATCAATCGGATTCGTCTCAGGGATGAGCTCGCCTGATACCCGAGAAGTCAGGTGAATAACGTGGGAATATTTCTCAACCGCTTTATAGCTATCAACTTGCACCGGATAACAGTGTCGAGAGAGATCGTTCCTCGCCAAATCAACGAGCATTACATGCTCAGCGTTTTCCTTTTCATCCTCTAACAGGCGTTCAATTGCTGCCCGATCTTCATCTTCATTATGAGTACGCTTATACGTCCCTGCTATCGGAAAGAGAGTCGCTCTATCCTGCCGCACGACAAGCTGCGCTTCGGGACTGGAGCCAAAAATTCGAAACGATCCATAATCAAAAAAGAAAAGATACGGAGAGGGATTGATACTTCGAAGCGCCCGATAGACACAGAAGTCATCTCCAGTATACGGCTGAACATATCTTCTCGAGGGAACAATCTGAAACACATCACCGCGCTTGATATGCTTCTTGCAAGCATGCACGACATCCAAGAATCCCTCCTCGGTGAAGTTCGAACTCTGCTCACCTTTCCTCCTAAAGGGATACAAAGGGTAATCGGCATGAAAGAGAAGGTAGAGTAACGAATCAATGTCGTAAGAACTCTTTAGGCCAGACTCGGGCTGGTGCTCCATCACGGTTAGTTCGTTCTTGTGAGGATTGAAGACGAGAATAAAACGGAACGCCTGATAAAAAAGGTCCGGTATTTCACGACCCGGCTTTGAAACTTGCTGAAGATCAATCTCTTCAAAATATCGAACGGCATCATAGGCACAGTATCCAAAAACTCCGCGATCGAATGGGACATCCACTTCACCGACAAATTCAAAGCTCGCAAGAAATTTCTTTAACTCTGTTCTTACCTGTGTTCGATCAGTGATTTCCGTTCTTTCTGGCCGCTCTCCGGTATAATACGAGGCGATCTGCCCATTCGAGACAGAAAAGGTTTTCAGAGGATCCACACAGATGTAGGAGAGAGAATTCTTTCCCGGCTGGTAGTCGTTCCCTTCGAGGAGAAGACACCCCGGAAGTCTATCTCGAAGTCGAAGATAGGCAGCCACTGGGGTAATGGTGTCAGCTACGACAGTTTTACTACGAACGGAAAGTTTCATCTCTAAATGCCTGAAATTTCTATATCAAGCCTTCGAACAGAGATAAAGCTCTCGGAGAGAATTTGTCTTCATAAGCTGCACATTGCTCTTAAGATGGTTGAAAGTTGAAGAAGTCTGTAGCCTACCGACACTATGTCAGAGGACTCCCAATTCATGCAGAGATGCTTAGCACTTGCCCAAAAAGGATTGGGACAGGTGTCCCCAAATCCTATGGTTGGCGCCGTTATTGTCCGTGAAGATCGGGTGATTGGAGAGGGGTATCATGAACAGTTTGGAGGACCCCACGCTGAGGTAAAAGCCATACAGTCTGTTACGGACCAAGAGCTTCTACGAGACGCCACACTGTATGTAAACCTCGAACCGTGTAACCACATGGGGAAGACTCCCCCGTGCACCGAAGCGATACTTCAAACAGAGATTTCCCGAGTCGTTATCGGGATGTCAGATCTCAATCCGCTGGTAGCTGGGCAAGGGATTCAACGGTTGCAAGAAGCAGGGATTCAGGTATCGACTGGCATTGAAGAACAAAAGTGTCTCGAACTGAATCGAAGATTCATCGTCAACCAGAAAGAACATCGTCCCTATATCATTTTAAAGTGGGCTCAAACCGCGGACGGATTTATCGCTCGAGAAGACTACTCTTCGAAATGGATAAGCGCAGAGCCGTCTCGAAAGCTTGTTCACCGTTGGCGCTCAGAGGAAGATGCCGTACTCGTTGGAACAAGAACCGCACAAATTGACGATCCAGAACTCAATGTACGGCTCATTGACGGAAGGGATCCAATAAGGATTTTACTTGATGAACGCCTTGAAGTTCCAACCGAATACAATCTCTATAACGGCAAGCAAAAAACTTTCTTGGTCTCTCGGACGCAACCAGGCCAAAACAGCGTTGAATGGATTCCGTGGCCGGAAAGTCCAAAAAAGTCGAGAACTTTTTGGGAGCAGCTTCTCGCCTCACTCTATAGTAAGAATATCGGCTCCATCATTGTTGAGGGAGGCTCTGCCATTCTTCATTCCCTGATTGCTCATAATTTATGGGATGAAGCTCGAATTTTTAAGTCTCCTGAAAATTTTCTAAAGGGAATCCCGGCTCCAGGAATATTGCAAAATCCATCATCATCAACGGAAGTTCCTACCACAGAGGATCTCCTTTCGGTTTATTTTCGATGCAAGAGCAATCACCAGTAGAGCAGTACGCTTATCCAAGCCGTGATAATAAGGAAGCCAAGGAGATCAAAGCAAACCCCGGCTTTTATCATATCTTTAAGTTTCAGCTTGCCAGTCCCGTACACGATAGCATTTGGTGGAGTAGAAACCGGAAGCATAAAGCCAAAACTTGCTCCGAAGGAACTTGCCATCAAAAGCAACGGGACAGAACCGCTGGGCAATCCTAATCCGGAAACACTCCCTAAAAGGATCGGGTACACTACCGACGCTGCCGCGGTATTTGATGCGAATTCCGACATCAGTAGAGAAGTAACG
>JAGRAT010000084.1 GCA_020434495.1 Bdellovibrionales bacterium
ACGTGAATTAAAAACGTCCTCACTGCCATTTCCGTTGGATCCGCCGCCACATCCAGTTGCGAGCAAGAAAATGCAAAGGACAGCACTGGCTAAGATTGCAAAGAGCTTTCTGTTCATACCGTTTTGTACCAGATAAAAGTCAAAAGAAAATTTCAGGGAGAAATGTCCACTCATACGATGCGGGCGACCGCATAAACGATGACACGATTCTTATCTCTTCGAACCCATTGAATATAAGATAAAACGACGTTCCCTAGAGCTTGGGTTAACGGGAACTCCCCGCTCTTTTTAGAGCCTCCATCGCTTGGACGTACTTACTCTTTGATGCCGGTAAAACTTCGAGATCCAACTCTGCAAGTGCCTGCGCAATTACCGCCATTATCGTTTTTTGATCGTGTAGGAATTTTTCGCGGTGCGCCAAGAGAACTTCCCGACGACTCTCGGACTTTTCCTCCAAAATCTGTCTATCGAGCACATCTGATACGTTTCGCTCAAACTCAACTTCTATCTCTAACAGCTCTCCAACTGCCTTTGGCTTTCCTCCATCGTGAGTTCCTCGCCTTACTTCACTTAAATACTCAAGATAAGGAGCCGCTCGAAAAATCTCACTTGAATCGAGACTCACAATAAATGCCTGATCGGGATTCGGCCCAGAACCGTACGGAGTTGGAAGATGGAAGTGCACTCGATGCCTATCCGTAAGTAGCACTACCGCTGGCTCAAACGCCAAACTCCGTCGCTTTTCACTACCGAAATACTTCTGGTAGAGCAACTTCGCTGGGGTTGTCGGAATTCCCTGAAAAAGTCCTGTTTCGAAATAGGTGAGAAATTCGTCCTCTGCCCAGGGCGGTGGTGGTGCTTGGAAACTTTCTCCGAACGGTCGAGAAGCATTTCGAAACTCGAAGCGAGCCTCTTTTACAGTACTAAACCCATCTCCGAGCTCCTCTCTGTCGAACTTCGCTTGAAACTCGAGTCGGTGTGGCCAGAACTCTGGACGTTGGTACTGCTTGAGATGGCGCTTATAGTTTTTTCTGCTCGAATACCGATTCCGATACCGGTACGAGATCGAATTCTCATAGGCCCACTCGTCCTCCGTATCAAAATAGATATCCCGAAAGAGGAACCCCTCCGATTGAGCATCAAGCAGATACTTTCCTCCAAACTCGAACGGCGCAAGCCATCGACTCTCGTCTTCAATATTCTTCTGCAAGGCTTGGTGAATAACATGAGAAAGCTCAACTGGATCTAGCGGTGCTTTGTTAGAAAGGCGAATCGTGTACTTAAACTCTCTCTCTTCTCTCGGAGGAGTTCCCTCAGCTGTTACATCAAAGAGCCTATCTGAGTGCTCTCGACCCGCCGTAACATGCTTCACTCCGTTCTCGAAATACGAGCCGTTTTCGACCTTTACACCGAAGGGAAACGGCGAGTGAATTTCTGATGAGCTTAACTTTAGCTCTCCAGACTTCACAGAGAGATAGTTCCCATCTCCCTGAAGATGTTCTGCTGAAACACTGCCTCCGTGAACGGCAACAAGCCCTTCATAGCGAACATGCCCTAGGGTGTCAAAGGTACCACCACTAATCCGCACATGACGAATCACGCCCTCTTTAACATTGCGGAGCGCAATAGTGCCCCAGGGATGGCTCGGATTCGTCCCCTGAACTGTTATCGGACTATCAGCGGTACCCTCCAGATATATGGACCCACCATCAACAAATATGGAGACACGGGGCCCCAGACTGAGCTGCGTTCCAGCTACAACACGAATGGAATCAGAAGGTCCCACCCGAAGTGTCTTCTGAAGCACGGTCGAGCCAGAGAGCTTGTAGATCCTTCCTCTTCTGGCTCCGTCCAACCACCAACCACTCTCGCCAACAGGCTCTCCACGAAGAGGAGATTCAACAGCCCGAGCACTCACCGGTTCTCCTGAAACAGTATTCTCCCCAAGCACAGTAACCCGAGGTTTTGCATAAGCGGGGAGACCTCGAACAAGATATCGATAGGTCCTCGGAACGATCTCTGCATAGAGTGGATCTTTGAACGTTCGACCGGAATAGAGCGGATCTCCCACCTGTAAACTATACGTAGTGACGCCGTTCTCGGTGGAAGACGAGGCCGATACTCCAGAATCAGCGCCGTCACTCAATCGGTGCAGGGTCACACGACTACTCTCCTCTTTTCCATCGAACTCAAAGGAAATCTCCTTCAAGAGAAACCCTGCCGCCGAAGAGAGCTGGATATCCAAAAAGTACTCCCCTTCTCGCTCTCCATTGGGGATGAACGAATAACTCAGGAGAGATTTCGAAAGGTGAGAAACCACCCGCTCCTGCCTTGCATGGATCGCCGTTCGAAGGCGCGCTAACGCTTCTTCATATTCACCATTTGAAATGTGTTGAATTCCCTCATCGCTCGCATGAAGTTTAAAGGGAAAAGCATAGATGTCCCGTTTCATCCGGTCCGCTTCCTGATTGACGAGTCGAAGAACATCCTGTTCTTGAAGAGCACTTTGTACCGCATTCCAAAGCGCCGAATCCTTCTCTTCGCGAAGGAGAGGATTCTCAATGATACGCCTAAAGAGGAGATTTGCGCCGATATCAACGGCCGCGAGATCTCCCCACATGTACGCGACCGTGTCCCAAACAATTGGGATAAAGCGCCCCAGGTGAGAGTGAAAATAGAATTTTCCATTATGAACATCATCGATATGAACGGAGCCGACGATCTCAAGAAGCGCCATATATTTCGCAACAGCTTCAAGATCGACTAAACCGGCAAGCTTCTCCGAGAACTCAACGGGCGGCGTTTCCGAACGAAGCAACGCTGTCAACTCCTCAATCTCTTTAGAATTAGGCTCTTCAGAAGGTCCCCTCACACTCCACGCGGTCGGATCTTCATAGAGCTGTTTTAGTGCAACACCTCCATAAATCTGCTCGGTTTCGATATCCCCGACGAATATCTTACCAGCAGGGAGACCTCTTCGAACTAAAGAGTCCTGATTGGGCTGCTCGAGAAGGAGACGCACTCCGTCATATTTCCGATTCAACCGAAAATGCACATTGTCTGAGTAAGGAGTAATGAGAGAGCCCATCCTTCCCGTCATCTGGTAACCTAGCCAGTTCGCCATCTGACTCTCAACTCGCGGCACATTGAGGTTTATCGACTGCATCCCCTTGTAATAGTCATCTTGCTTGAGCTCTATTCGCCACGACTTATTCGGGAACGCCCAGTGGTTCATCGAGTCGCCCCGAAATCGAACCCTTCCTGAAAATGTTTCCTTACCGAGCTTTATCTCGGCCTTCTCCTCACGCACATCTGTATTGGGAAGCGCTGCCTGCAAGCGATCATACCGGTCTCCTCGAATGTAGATCTCAGCAACCTCGAGCTGTGAATTTTTGAGGTCCTCATGGGAAGCGAAAAGCTTCAGGGCTGTCATCTTCAGGACAGTTCCAAGCCCAACGAAAGCTCGCTCGTGATACCAATAAGCACCAGCATCTCTCTCGCGAGGGATATTGGCAAAATAATCGAATAGAAAAACGGCAACGAGAAGTACCGGGAGAATCCACAACAAACGACGACTCCACCGCTTTCTTCGGAGCCTCCTCATTACACTCTTTTTTGCCTTTTCAGGATCTGAACCTTCCACAGAGCAATTCCCAAGGGAGATACCGGCTGCCAGTATATTCGTGAGATATTTCTTCTCATGAGCCGACCACAATTGCAGCATTCCGGGCCTTACAGCAGCATAATTCGAAAAATTGCTCCCCAACACCAGGGAAACGCTGAATCCTAAAAATATTCCGCCCGTGCCTTCTATGACTTATTGGTTCTGTGGTTAAATCCCCCCAAGCCATTCACAAATGTGGAGCAATAAAGGTTGAAACAATTCACTCTCTCCCTTGCCCTTGTCTTCTTTACGGCCTGTTCGGTCGGACCGAATTACGTTCGCCCAACGATTCCGATGCAAGATGACTGGAGTACTAGTGGCATTTCATGGAAATCCACCACAGATTTGGATACGGCGGAACTCGATAGCACAGAACAAGTGAGTACCGAACGAGATCTTCCGGAACACGGAAGTTGGTGGGACTATTTTGAGGACCCGGTATTAAGCTCGTTACTCGCCAATGTGCGCATGGGTTCATACGATATACGGATAGCGTATCGCCGTGTTACTCAGGCCTATGCCGTAATTGGGAGAGAGCGATCTTTCTTCCTTCCTGGGATAGTCTCCAACCCGAATTTTAGACGTTTCCAATTTTCAAAAACCGAGCAGCAGTTTCCTGGTGGACTGTTCAGCGATTACGAAATTCCATTCAATTTCACCTACGAACTGGACGTCTGGGGAAAAATTCGAAGATCCGTAGAAAGCTCTCAGGCGCTCGCAGAATCCTCTGAAGCAGATCTCGAGTTTGCCTCTCTTCGGGTAACCGCCGAAGCGGCCAACCGCTACTTCACCCTCCAGGCATTGGAACGAGAGATAGCAATTCTTAATAGCACCAGGGCTACCCGAGACGAGAACCGTCGCCTGGTACAGGCTCGAGTAAACGCAGGAACGGCTGACCGATTGGACCTCTCTCGAGCACTTTCCGAACTCCGGGTAGTGGAAGCCGATCTCGAACGCATTCAAGGATTAAAACAAACCACCCTTTACGCACTTGCAGTGCTTGAGGGGCAGACGCCAGAGAAGTTCTCTCTCTCCGTCTCCCCCCTTTCCTGTACTCCACCGGAACTTCCAAAGATCCTCCCATCAGATCTCCTCCGTTCACGACCAGATATTGTTTCTGCAGAAGCGCTCGCAAAAAGTGCCAGTGCACAGATTGGGGTCGCACAGAGCGTCTTCTTCCCTTCATTTAATTTGAATGCATTTGCAGGTGTAAGTTCTGGATACTCGGATCGGCTATTAAAGGCTGCAAGTAGAATCTGGAGTCTTAGTCCATCCTTTACTCTGCCACTCTTCCAAGGCGGGAGAAACATCTCGAACTTAGAAGTTGCTGAGCAAGTGTACCTTGAATCAATCGAACGATATCGAAGCACCGTGCTCCAAGCACTTGGTGAAGTCGAAAGCGCTCTGGTGAATGTTCGTCAACAAGGTCTCGAAGCTGAAAAGTTAAGCGAAGCTGTTGCCGCTGCATCAGAAACAACGAAGCTTTCGAAAGAAAGGTATCTTGAAGGGCTTGTAAGCTACTTCGATGTCGTCGATGCAGAGCGTCAGCAACTTGAACTCGAAAGAAGTTTGAACGCTACTTGCGGACAGCGCTATCTCGCATCTGTTGAGCTGGTGCGAGCGCTTGGAGGTGGCTTACTTGCAGAAAAGTCGACCGATTCAGAAGTTGACGCATGATAGATTACGAATGTCTTACTTCTCGCTCTGGCGATATCGGGATTGTCCGATCGTACAGGCCTCGCAGTTCTACTCTGAATACTACTCGCAGTGCTACACACAGCGCTATAGATTGAGAATTCCCTCCAAGATCCTTCTTCCAACCTTTTCAGCTTGCCCCTGAATACCCCCTTCAACTCCATCAAGAATAGCTCGAGTCCCATTGCGGATGACCCCTTCAACGGAATCTTCGATGATCTTACCGAGAGTGCTTCCATCCCCTCGAACAGAGAGGAAAATCGCGAGATCGTTGTATGCCTTCTGTTGATCGAGAGCAACCTCATTCGCCCAATCCGTGACATCCTCCTGACGGTGAATTGCGAGCTGAAGCCGATTCCCCTTCTCAACAAAGTGATCGTTTAGAGCGAGATTACGGCCTTCCTTCAGCAGCTGCGTTTCATAGGACTCCTGGATCTGCCCGACAAGAATCATCTCTTGACCGAGCACCTGCCGGAGCTCACTGAGGTGACTCGACTGAAGACCGGGAATAGTCGCTATCTGGCCACTAAGATCAACTACCTGAGCAAGAGCTCGAGCACGCTCCTCTTCCGCAATCTTGATGTTTCCTTCAAGTGTAGCTTGAGGATCGGGACCTAGGGGAATTCCCTGAAGCGATTCTTTGTACTGTTGAAATCGGTCAGTTTGAAAAGAGGTGTCGTCTATACCTGAAACTCTTTGGATCGCCTTCTCAGCTTCAGTTTTGTATCCGTTCTCCACCACCGCAGCAGCTTCAGCATCAAAATCGCGCTCGAGAAAAGCCATCACTTTTCGGATGTTCTCCTCGTTTTTGAACTCAATCCCGCGGTTAAGGATATCACCCAAGATGTTTATGAGATCATGTCGAGTCACGGCAGCATCAACAAGTTGACAAAGCGCCTGTTGCCCAGCGCGGGCGGTAAGAATCTGCTGATTCACCAGGGCAATCCCATTGACATAAGTTGCTCGCATGTTGGTATCGACTTCATACTGAAGAGCGGCCGTCTGCTGATCTAGCGCGAGATTAGAATCAACGAGGTCAGCATGCACTTTGAATCCTTCCTGCCTTGCATGGTTCGTATCGACTACTGTGTTTGGCAGCAAGCCAAAACTCACCTTCTCATTTGCTACCTCTAGGGTACGACCAGTAACAAGACCTCGAACCCGTTCTGTTCGAGCTCCTGAGATCTGAGCATCATTTTGGGCCCATACCGCATCGAAGTTTGCGTCTATCGCACTGCGCTGAGATTCAATTTGCCTCTCCTGTTGTTGCAGTGCCCGCTCTTGCTGTCGAAAATTCGCTCGGGATGCAGCATCAAGCGTTCCGGCCTTCTCCATCTCTTGCTGCTGCTCGGCGAGCTCGGCTCGCATATCATCGATGTTCGCCTGCTGATCATCCAAGGCTATATGTTGCTGCTCGGTGCCTTGAACAAGACTTTTTAGTGTTTGTGCTTCTGTCGGATGAAGGTTCGCTTGATCACGAAATCGTTCGAGGAGAGCAGCATGCCCTCTAAGGGCTGCGGTTTCGACCTGAAGCTGAACGTATTCATCTATCTTCGCTTGGAAGGGACTCTGCTGACGACCAGCGAGGGTCACATCCATTTCTCTAAGAACGATTGTGGAAGGCTTTGTCACATCCCAAACCGCCTGACCTGTAGCACTCTGATGCCAATTGTCTGGGGCTTTAAGCTCGACGATGCGCTGGGTCATTGGATCGATTGTAGAAACCCCATTGCCCGTCCCTGATCGGCGTGCACCAAAATCAGCGGGATTTATCCCATTGAGGCCAGCACCACCATCGATCTTCGGGAGATCTCTCGCTTCTGCTAAACACTCTTCAACGGTATCTAATTCTCGAAGTGGCTTTCCGGGACCTTGTGGATTTTGAGTTGGTCCCTTTCCTTGGCTTGGCCCCTGCCCCTGACCCGGCCCTTGTTCTGGATCAGGAGAATCAATTTCAATTCCACCTGTCGCATGGCCCGAGAGCTCCGCTTCGAGCTCTTCCATTCGTGTTGATGCAAGTTGTAGTTCGCTAAAGTCACTGGATACTTCAGCTTCTGCCTCTAAAGAAGCGGCGACCCCATTTTCTGTACGTAAAGACATCTCAAAACCCGAAATAAGAAAAAACCATTACTCAGTTGTTATGGCGGCCACACACGATGGTGTTTCACTAGAGAGTGCAGTTTCTAAAAATTTTTCCTATTTCCCTTGTCCTTCCTTTAAGAAGGAGCGAGGGTCAAAGTATCGGGAATACTGACTTTGGCTATCGAAGAGAACTTTCGTAGGTGAAATCTCATCTCGTGAGGTATAATTACTGGGTACACATTTTAAGCATTCTCTGCTTGGAGGGGTCCAATGTTTGGAATAGTTGATCGCGCCGTTACTTTAAACAGTCCCGACGCAACCATTTCTGATCGTCTTCGGACCCTTGTACCTCTGCTTGGAAATTCCGAAGCTTTCATTGCCGCTCTCCACCGATATCAACTCGGAAAGCTTCGCCTGAATGAGAGGGAAGTCGAGGAAGCTCGAATTCAGGGTCTTGTTGTCCTGATAGATGTCACGGTCGAAGCTGGTCTTTTCCTCTCTCTCTTTGGCCGAGGGCTTCTCTGGGGAACTGGGATTGTTCGAAGTGCGTTGTTAACCTGCTACACCGGACGGGTGCTTCGAGTGGCTTCTCTGGGAGAGTTCGATCTCATCGAACCGCTATCACGGCGACTGCTCACTTCCAGCCCATCCGCGAGAGCGTTTATGGATTCGGTCTTCGAATTTACCCGGCGAGGACTCGTTTCGACCATCCATTAGAAGGCAAGAGTTTATTTGAGGGCCTTTTCGGTACAATCAAGAAAAGAAGAACAATTCTCCCCTTGAGTTCGATTATCGGTAGAGAACTGATTTTCCGAATCAAGGAGGAATATGGCACCAGTACAAGAAACGAGCGGAATAGATTTTTCATCAATGCAAACGGGCTATCTGAGCTTCGACGCCTCAGAAGGACCGGTAATTCGAAATCCCACCCCAGACTTCAGCTCCTCATACTTCAACTCCTCGCCCTATGAAGAGGCCCATAGTAGCTTCTGGAGCAATATCGGACAGTCTGTTACTGACACCTCGGACTATATCGTAGGTGGCCTGGCCGACATCGGTGGTTGGTGGAAGGGGGTAAAAAATAGCGCGGAAGGAGGTATCGACGACGTCAGAACGATGGCCGGAATCGCGACCTCGCCAGACAGCCTCTACTCCTCTTACGGCAGCAAGGTAACTGGGATTATCGCCGAGGCCGACGGTATTCCATTTGAAGAGGCTGCCTCAAGGGTGCCTCATGGAATCCGTTACCAATCTGGATTTTCTAACGCCATGGGAAAGATCGGAAGTGGCGTTGAAGCATTAACTGGTTCCCTCGATGTGCTGGAAGCGCTCCACGATGAAGGTGGAAAGGCTGGCTCAAAAACTATCAAAGCGGTCTCAAAGTCGGTGGCTCAAACATCCATTGGCTACCTCTCTGGAGTGGGGATTGGAACTATCGTAGCCGGAGCGGGAATTGGATTCGCAGGAGCCCCGCTCATTATCGGCATCGCGGCTGGAGCAGGTATCAGTTGGGGTGTTGGAAAAGCGTTGGACTATCTCTCCGGAGAATAGAGATCCTAAAGAAGTATATTTTATACTTTTCTTAATCACCTTTCCAATCGTCTCTCCATAACGAAGACAAAAGCTCAGCAGAACTGCTGTTCACCTGACTCGTCTATGGAGAGACATGATGCGAAAACACTCTGGAGGGATCCCCCTACTTCTATTCGGTTTATTTTTGGTATTTGGCGGGTGCGAAACAATCGCCTCAGCATGGGATGCTGGCGCAAGCCTCATCAACCGTGCAGCCGAAGCGGTAGCTGCCGACGTACGCACCGAAGAAGACAATAAAGCGATAGCAGAAGCGGCAAAGCTCTGTGCCGCACTTAAAAAGCAGGCTACTGAAGAAGGATACGGCCCAGAAGATATCGAGAACATGAATCCAAAGGACCGCGAAAAACTCCGGCTCTGCATGAAGATCTTCCAAGCCTTCATGGAATTCGACGACGATGCCTCTGGAGAAGGCGATGCGGAGAACACCGCAGCGCTAAAAAGTCTAGCGAACACACTAGACGATACCGAGCTCACGATAGTGACCATCTTCCTTATGGGAGATGTAGATGAGTTCGAAGCGAATATTTACTCCCTCTATATTGCTGGAGATGAACGCCTGTACACGGTTATCGCTACAATCGACTGGCTTGTTGAAAGCAAACTCCGCTCGTTCAATAGAGCAAATCGCAAAAAAATTGCTGCAGCATCAATTGAAGATTAAGCGGAATCTCTGCTGAAAGCGCTCCACTCTTTCAGTAGAGATTCCAGTAAACGTTTAGGTTTTTACCGTAAGGACTCATTATGAAAAAGTTCAAATTTACTATCCTCTCTCTGCTCGGTCTCTGCATAATCATGCTCGGCACAAGCGTACAGGCACAAACCCAGCCTCCGCAGAAACCAAACGAGCCAAAGAACAAACTCGGATTGACCGAGCGTCAGACCGATCTTGCCATAGACTTCGTTTCATCTTGCATTGACCTCGCAAAAGAGATGGCAGAGGGAAAGAAAAAGTGGAGCGACCTCAAAGAGGGTGATCAAAAGCTCTATAACGAGTGCGATGAGATTCTCGCGGACATGTTTAAACGCTATCTCGACAAAAGGCGAAAGGAAGAAGCGAAGAAGGTCGCCTCTGAGCTTTCACCCGAAGTGCAGGAAGCCGCGAAGCTCATAGCGACCTTAGAACCAGCTGGAGACGATCTCGTTCTCGCCTACCTCTATGAAAACAATCTGGAAAACGAGGCTTTCGGAGGGCTGAAGGCAGTATCGGATCTGCTCATTGAGAGCCTACAAGAGGCTGATAGAGAGGGTTATCACAACACTCTTTGGTACACCTTCGACAACCTATCGGTTATCGGATTTGTGAACGAGTAAGAATAGAGCGATTGGAGGTTCATACTGTGAAAACGAAATTGACGACGACTCAGTTCGGAATAGTGTTGCTTACTATGCTGAGCATTATCTCAAACCTCGCTGCGGCTCAGCAGCAGGGTGAAACCGAGGAATTTCCAGATAGAGGTTCTTACTGGAAGGATATCAACAGCACTTTCCAGGAGAACGGTCAAACCGTCAGCTGCTTGGACTGTGATGGGCGAGAGCAGGTGCAGTACTTCGATCCGAGCACCCCGTGTACGGTTGCATTTTGGGATGCCGGGCCGGAGAGTTTCCAGCGAACGACTGATTGCATCTGCGGAAAACTCTACATTGTGTGGACGAACGTAGCTGGTTCGATTGGCTACGATGCAAACGGAGATCTCTGCGCAAAAATGAAGGAAACAAGCGCAACATTTCTGGATACCGGAGTGGCCTGCACTGGGAGCTCCCAAACTCCGATGGGGAAGATTCGAGAGAAACGACTCTGTGGACCAAAGTCAGACAGATCAGCAGATTCAGCTATCTCAGTTCAGCCAGATCACTCTGTAGAGCCAGGGAAAATGCCTTATGACTTCGATCAGCTCTTCGATTAAACAGCAACTCACAACTTAAATCTCTACGAATTTCTCGTATTTACCCCCACCGGATACCACGAGAAGAAGCACTTTCACTGGCAGTTAGGACTTCTCCATAGCAGT
>JAGRAT010000085.1:0-7208 GCA_020434495.1 Bdellovibrionales bacterium
TTCTGCTGTAGTTGTCTTCGATGTTCGTTCTGGCGAGCGATTATACACCGTGAGAGAGAGCACTCCTCTAAAGCCAGCGAGTGTATTGAAGGTTGTCACCGCACTCGTTGCTCTCGAGGAGTACACGCCGTTTCATACCTTTAAAACGGAAGTTCGCGGAAGTGGACTAAGGGGGAGCTCTGTAGATACGCTTTACCTCAAAGGGTACGGTGATCCCTCCTTGACCCAAGAAGACCTTTGGGGAATTGCTCGTAAGGTGTACTTACGCGGGGTGCGCTCGATCGGAAAAGTGGTGGTCGACGATAGTGCTTTTGTCGATGCATCAGAGCGCTCAGGGCCACGCTCCTATCAGGCAGGGGCTTCCGCTCTTAGCTTTAACTATAACTCGATTACCTTTGAAGTTTGTCCAATTAGTGGAAAGTCTACTGCTGCGGTCACCCATGACCCTAGGGAGTTTCCTGTCTCCTATGATGGAGCAGTTACCGTCTCAAACGGGAAGAGCTCAACATACCGTATTGATGAGAAGCGTGGGGGCGCGCCAGTTCCTCTTCAGGTCCAACTTGGCGGCGTTCTCTATCGGAGAGCAGGATGTCAGCAAGTTCACCGGAGTATCCCCGATCCAGCGCTTTATGCCGGATACACATTTAAGGGGCTGCTCGAGAAGGAAGGTATACAGGTTGGAGGAGCTGTTGCTCGGGGAGTCGCCGCACCAAAGGCTGCAATCATCCATACGCATCGCTCCAAGCCGCTCATAGAGGTTATTCGCCTTTTGAATCTGTATAGCAATAATATGATCGCCGAGCAGTTGGTTATGCTTCTTGGACGGGTAACAGATAGCCGATTCGAAAGGAAAATGGGGCTCCAGCGAATCTCTGAGTTTCTGGTGAGGCGAGGGGTCTCTAAGGCAGAGTTCTCGATTCATGATGGGTCAGGATTGAGTCATGACAATCGGTTGAGTGCTGATGCACTAGCTGTTGCTCTTCGTGAAGCGCTTACCCGTGAGGATTTAAGTGTGGAGTTTGCCTCATCTCTTCCGGTTGACGGAAAGAGTGGAACCCTCCGAAAACGTAGTTATCCCGGGGTTACCCGTGCGAAGACGGGAACTCTCAATGGGGTGATGAGCCTCGCCGGTTCGGTCCAAAATTCCCGAGGAAGAGCACTTGGTTTCGTGATCTTACAAAATAAGGTTTCATCGAGAGATAAAGGAAGTAGACTGGAAAAACAGGTCATCAGTGTACTTCGTGAATCTACCGTATGAATAAACCGTTCTCCCCAACAACTTTAGATATCTTTATTAATTCCTCTTCGCCGATCTCTCGGGCTTTGTCCCGTTTGCTATTTGCCTGCTTCTTCTCTTGTGGCGTGGTGTTCGCGCAGTCTTCGCAAGATGGAGCCTCTAGTGATGGGGGGCTTCATGCTTACTCGGCTCGATCGGGATCGGAGGATGTACGAGAGAGAATTGCTGTACCTTCCAAGAGGAATCCAGCATTTCGTGTCCCAGCGAAGATGCGTCCGAGGGTTCAATTTTGGATCGATGTTTTCTCTAAATATGGTAAGCACCATGCGGTAATTCATCACAGAATGTATCCCCATATTATTTTCGATATCTTGGATTTTTACGGGAAGGCAGAGTCTTATAGTGAAGTAAAGCTCGAACATCATCGTAAGGCCGAGATTAAGAAGAAGACGGCAGAGATTGAGTCGGCGCTCAAATGGCTTGCCAGTGGAAAATCTCCACGCAATCCCTTCGAGCAACATATCGTTACGCAGATGAGTTCTCTCCCCGGAGGGACAAAGAAGTATCAGGATGTGTACAAGAATGATTGGATTCGGTCACAGAGAGGCATACGAGAGAGATATCGTGAAGCTGTAGAGCGCTCAGGTCGTTATATTCACATCCTTGAGAGAGTGTTCGTGCTCGAATACGGTTTGCCAATCGAACTCACACGCCTCCCCTTTGTGGAGTCCTCTTTTGATTACAAGGCATACAGCTCTGTTGGTGCAGCTGGTATTTGGCAATTCATGCCGGCAACAGGGAGATTGTACGATCTTAAGGTGACTCGAGTCGTTGATGAGCGTCGAGATGTGACGGCTGCTACAAAAGCTGCCGCTCGTTATCTCACTGATGCTTACCAAAGGCTTGGGACCTGGCCTTTGGCGCTCACTTCATACAACCACGGAGTGTATGGAGTGCTGAAGAAGGTGAATCAGCTCGGAACGAAGGATATCGCGCAGGTGATAGAGCGTGTTCATGACCAGCCGTTTGGGTTTGCATCCCAAAATTTCTACCCTGAATTTCTTGCTGCCCTGGAGATCTATGATGATCCAGAGCATTACTTTCCTGGGGTGAGGAAGGAGCCTCCACAAGAGATTGCGAGACGGAAGCTAACGAGAAGTGTTACGGCTGGAGAGGTGTCCCGCTCTCTTGGTGTACCTGTCGATCACCTGAAAAACGTTAACTATGCGCTTCATTCTCATGTCTGGTCTGGAAGGTATCCTATCCCGTCCGGGTATACGTTGAATGTTCCTCTGCAATATCGTACGGAGCTTGCGAGCATGAAGCTGCCGAAAGCCTCTGCTGCTTCGGTGGTCTCCGCCACGAGTGGAGATACCTATCGAGTTCGCCACGGAGACTCACTTGGAAAGATTGCTTCTAAGCATGGCATCTCCGTTGCTTCTCTGAAGTCTATGAATGGCCTGCGCTCGGATCTCGTCCGGGTTGGTCAAACTCTTGTGGTATCTCACGGGTCTTCGTCGTCCTCTACATTGCGGCCTACTACTTCTCGCGCTGCTATGGATTCGTCTGTTTCGGTCGGCTCTCACCAATATCAAGTTCGCTCAGGGGACACGCTGTTCTCCATCGCTCGAGCGCATAGAACTACGGTGGAGAGCTTAAAGCGAGCGAATGCACTCTCTTCCTCTAGTATCCGAGTTGGTCAGGTTCTTAAGCTTCCCTCCGGAGCGCAGGGCGGTCAGGGGGAGGAAGCGGTATATAGTGTTCGAAAGGGTGATTCTCTTTGGGTTATAAGTAATCGCTTCGGTGTGTCTCAGGATGCAATCAAGCGACGCAACGGACTAACGTCTTCTTCCTTAAGAATAGGGCAAAAGCTTAATATCCCGAGATAGGGTGTTCACTAAAAGTAATGCAACTCCGTGCCACTACTTTTGAGGTGCCACTACTTTTGAGAGTTGCTACAGAGGTCTAAACTTCTGGCTTTAATGCGTATCTGCCTTTCCAAGAGGTGCTTTCACCGGAGAAAGAACAAGTTCTCTCTCCGGTGAAACGCTCGCTGTGTAAGCGGATGCTTTAGGCAACATCCTGCTCAGAATCGTTTTCGTCGTCTTGCTCGCTGTTGTCGTCGAAGTCTTGTTGTTCTTCTTCGAAGCGAGATTCTCCATCCGCGGAGATGCCCTCACTATCTTCTTCCTCATCAAGTGGAACTGATAAGATGGCCGCCTTTTGGAAAACGAGACTTTCTCCTTCGTACTGGGCTTCCTGCATCGCATCAAATACTTCGTCTGCAACGGCCTGCTCGAAGTCGAAGAATGAGTACTTGTCTCGGAGGCAAGAGCGCTTCAGCTCCGGAGCTTCGTCACCCATGGTCTCCTTAACGAGTGCTACAAATTTCTCCTCCGACAAACCATTTGCAAGACCATGGCCGACGTAAAAACGGATATCTTTTCTTGTCGGTTTTGGCTTCGGACGCTCATGACGATCTTGCTTGTCGTGCCGAGAAGATCCTCGATCGGAGTAATCCCTCCCTTCATCTTCGTAATCGCCGCCTCTCGAGCCACGTCCATCGCGGTGATCGCGATGATCTCCGCGGCTACGGTCATCACGGTCCCTGCGACCTCCTTTCGAACGGCCACCTGCTGACTCAGCTTCTGGAAGTTTTCGCAGTGCTTGATTTAGGAGGTAAAGAATGAAGGCTTTACGGTCGTCACTTTCTTCGACGAGCTTGGCGTATTCTAAGAGCTCTTCGTCAGATGTGGAGAAGGCGACCGCGTCCTGTTGGAATCGCCCAAAGCGCGCCTTTGCGATGTCCTCAGCGCTTGGTAAAGAACGTTGCTGAAAGTCGAATTCGACAACTTTCTTTAGGAAGTGGAAGTTGCCAAGGTCCATAGACCCAACAAGGCTTACCACTCGTTTCAGTCTGCTAGCACCGTCTGGTTGGCCGAGTCGGTGGAGGTAGATTTCTGGATCCTCCGGAGCTGCGTAATGAACGATGATATCGAACTCTTCAACAGGGAATCCACGTCCAGAAACATCAGTGAGCACGAGAATTGAAATTTCGCCCTCACGTACGTTTTCCATCGTTGTGTGAATCGCTCGGTCGGGCACATTGCCGATGAGCTTCTTCGCTTTTAAACCTTTTTTCTTCAACATGACCTCAAGAAGATCTGTATCAGAGGGAGAGTTACAGAAAACGATTGCTCGTATGCCAGCTTCAGTTTCGAGGAGTGTGGCGAGGGCCTCAGGCTTCGCTAGCAGCTCATGACCGACTTCGTAGTACTCGTGCGAAAGCTGGACTTCTTGTTCTTTCTCAAGGTTCACGTTGATAAATCCTTCTGTTCGAATGTGTCTTGTAATAGCCGCGTTAAGGGTTAGGGGAACGGACTCTGCTGCGAAGCAAAGGCGTTGATTCGCAAGTTTCTCGAGAAAACTCTCGAAATCATCGCTCCCTGGGATCCTTGCTCCAGCTGAGAATCCATAGAAAACCACCAGCGAAATAGAGCGAGCTTTTAGATCGCACTCTTTTGCCGAGTCAAAACTTGCAACAATAGTGGTGGCTTCTGCTGAAATAGCGAGAGCACCAGAAGGGGTGTGGATCTCGTCATCGAGCAGAGCGATTTCAACCGGAAGCTTCTGGCACTCGCTAAGGAGTCTTTCTACGTCAGCGGTTGTCGGAGTCACGATAAGCGTCTTTGCTTTGTCGGTTGCTTTATCTGCTACCGCAAGAGTAACGCTCGATCCAGGGGTTGGGAGATCTCTGTCAAACTCAACCACGATGTTCTTATCTTTGGCGAGTTCCTGAACGAGTCGTACTTCCAGGGCAGATCCAGTTTGACCTTTCAGTGAGGTCCTCAACTTATCTGAGGTAAGGAAATTCTCGTAAAGCGAAGATGCCTGCTTTCCAGAAGAAGAATCGTTTTCTGAACTACTATCGGATGAAGAGAGTTGTACCTGCTCACCTTGTTGCATTGTTTGTTTTTCCTATTGGTTTACGTTGCCTACTATATAAATGTATTTGCTTGTCACTATGGCAGCTATTAGCGATCACAGCGTGAAGGCAGGTTAGCGTGAAGGCAGATTGATGAGACGTTCCGATGATTAACGGGTTCACTTAGGTGAATTGCCAACGGTCAACTGCCAACATTTCTGGCTTTCCAGTATATCAACCCGCTAACCTAGAGAGACTCTATTAGAGAGACTCTATTAGAGAGACTCTAACGTTCGTAAGCGTTTAGCTCGGATGAAAACTGAACCTTCAAGCGCTTTGTTTTACCGTAAATGGCGCTGAAATGGAATCTGCTGTATAGGTTTAAGGCGCTTCTCGCGGGAATATGGTCAGATATGGGGCATTCCAATTATGGGTGGGAGAGCCTATATTTTGGGTCTTTTGGGATTCTCGAATAGGGTGTTTTCGACAGAGCTCTTGGGGTGATTGGGTAGCCCGGACTTGGTTGAGAATCTCGCACCATTTGAATTTTATTTAGTGAATATAGGTAGTTAGCTTCAGTGTCTCGTCTTTTTCGGAATAGTTCCATTCAAGTTTTCGTAAGTTTGCTGCTATTCTTCGTTTTGCCCTCATGTGGATTTGTAGGGGATCTTCTCCCCTTTGGCTTGGGTGTAGGGGAGCACGCTTCCCCGGAATATGGGGAAGGGGCCTCAAAGAGCAATCCCGACCAGGTCCGTAAGACTTCCTCTGCTTGGGTGGAGGCACTTGTTGAAGAACTGGCCGGAAGTTCTTCAGTCGCTGGCGTGGGTCTAGTTACTGACACACCGTTCCAAATGGTGGTTCCGTTCTGTGTTGGTGAGAGACTTGCCTCAGGAGTTCGTTGTGATCTGTTGCTTGGGGTGGGCGACTCGAGAGAGATTTTCGTATTTTCTCCCCATACCCTTCGAGGGAAGTCCTTGGGGCTTTTTGAAGAGCCATTTAGTCATCTTTCTTCTCGAGCGGAAGGAGGAGAGTTAGTTGCGACTTATAGAAATACGGTTACCGTGTTCTCTCTGCCTTCGTTGCAAAAGGTGAAGGTGCTAGAAAGAGTACCTGCAGATATTCAGGCGGTTGACACTACCGTTCTTGACGACGTGGCTCTTCTTGGGGGAGGTGATGGGCGAGTTTATCGGTGGTCTTGGAACGAGGCTATCCACCCCTCAGAGGGTAAGCTTGGCCGCTCCGACCTCGAAAGATACTTTGCTCACAATACAGTGGTGAGCGCCGTACGCTACCATCCAACAGGGCGAGTATTCTTTTCTGGCGATTGGGACGGGGTGATTTTTGCATGGAAGGGCTACGAGCAAGATCCCTATGGTGGCGCATTCGATGAGAATATTTTTGGAACTGGCTTTTTTAGCGATGCCACCACTACTGTGCGAATAGGAGGCACTGCGCCGGCTCAAGTAGAGAAGCTGCTTCTCAGCGAAAAGGGGCTCTACCTCGTAGCGGGGTATGCGAGTGGAGAAATAGATCTGTGGAAAGTTCGTGGGCTAAAGAAAACCGTGAGGGTTCAGCATCATCGTGGCTCCGTAGTAGGCCTAGCGGTCTCTCCTGAGGCCACTCGCGTTGCCTCCTATGGACGTGACCAGCGGTTAGTGGTTTCGGATGTGCTCGGCACTTTGAACGCTACGCTCGGTGTGACGGAATATGAAGGAAAGAAGGTTATGGAAGAGCGGATTCCAGGAGTGCGCGATCTGTTCTTTGTTGAAGAAGACAAACTCCTCCTCATCAGAGAAGACGGAGTTGCATTTAAAGAGATTGAGCTGGAGCAGGAAGAGGAATGAGCGAAGGTGGGAAACAAGAAGCGGTGCTGCCTCCGCTTGGTGTTCGAATGCGGGGAATCTCGATCTTTCTCTTTCCAATAGTCCTTGTTGTGGTCGCAGCAGATCAGTACACGAAGTATTTGGCGGAGCGGTATTTGCAGCCGTTGGAAATCATCCCGGTAATAGATGGAGTGTTTAACCTCACCCTTCACTACAACAAGGG
>JAGRAT010000085.1:7220-11015 GCA_020434495.1 Bdellovibrionales bacterium
TTCAGGGTCTTCCTGATGGTGTTCGAGAAGCAACCCTTTGGGGTGTCTCCAGTGTAGCGGTAGTCGTTGTGCTCTACTTTTTGTTTTGTGAGTACTATTTCAATGTGTGGGGAAAGATAGCTCTATCTCTCATTCTTGGCGGAGCTATTGGCAACGCTATTGATAGAGCGTCGAAGGGTGAGGTTGTGGATTTTTTAGATTTCTACCTCTCCCAGTATCATTGGCCCGCATTTAATGTGGCAGACAGCGCTATCTGTGTCGGTGGGGGAATTCTGCTCTTGTTGATTCTCTTTGAGTCAAAACCCAAGAGTGTGACCCGCATTCCGTGATGTGGTGGTAGTAAGGTTTCCCGTCGTTTGGAGAGCGCCAGCCGAAGAAACAGTATTTCGGAATAACGAAGCTTGTTGTACCGTTTGAAAGATAACGGAACCTCATCCAGTATAGCGTTTGAAAATACGGCGTTTTTTATGAACTTCGCTCTTCGAGTAGTTTTTCTATCTATCCTGACCTCGTTTTTCTTCGGATCCCTCGGATGTTCTCAGACGAAGTCTGACTTTGAAATTCAAAAGGAAGAAAAGGAAGAAGCTATTGAGAGGCAGGAGGCGGAGAGGGAGCGCCAGAAGCGCGAGCGGATGGATATAGAACGTCAAAAATTTTGGAATGAACAACTTAAGAGGTACGAATGACCACACGGGCTGATCGTCATTTTCAACCACAGACAACATTACGGCAATCTGTTGCTCGGCGAGCTTTGCTTTTTGGTGGGGCGCTATTGATTTTGGGCATTTCTGGCTGCTCTCTGTACAATGAGGAGGAGCCGAAGACTACTGATGTTGCGGCTGCTACCGGTGCCGCCGTCGGGGCTGGGCTCGGTGCGATAATCGGCAGTCAGACTGGGGATGCCTTAGGGGGGACTGCAATCGGCGCGGTTGCAGGAGCCGGTGCTGGTTACGCTGTTGGGACGGCAATCGAAGATAGGGAACAGCGGGCTGCGCATCAAGAAGAGGCAATTCGTCGACAAGAAGAGACACTTAAGGTTCAGCAAAAAGAGCTGAACGAGTTGCGAAACAGCTCCGGGGATACTGTGGCGTTTCGGAGCAATAGCTTGGGGGCGAGTAGCTCATCAACTCGCGCAAGTTATGGAAGTGGCGCTGATTATCGACGAGGGAATAAGCACTACGTAGACCCAGCCTCATTGAATAATCCGTTCGGAAACAATCCTCAACGCTCTTATACTAACACTTCTGTTGGCACTTCTGCCGTAGCTTCTCCTGAGCATCGGGACTTGCGGATTGCTAGCCGAGCTGTTCCTCCAGTGGCCGAGCGATCGATTACTGACTATCCCACTGCAATGCCTGGAAGCTCGGGTGGCAGCGGGGCTACCAGCTATTCCTCTAGTTATGGTTCGAACTCTGATGTGAGGAGCTATGGTGCTAATTCAGCTGGTGATGTTCAACACCGCGGAGTTCGACAGGCTTCTCGTTCGCAGGTGATCGCATCGCACGCAGCTCCCAAGGCGATGATTCCTCAAATTGAGGATACATCCCCAAGTAGGTTTGAGGAACGCTCTCCGGTTGCAGCGAACTCGGGAGAGGATGTTTTCGCTGTTGCGCGAGCAAAGAGCCCTTCTCCTGTTCGGAGTGCGGAGAATTCTCAAAGAATCGCCGAGAAAAATGTAGATGCTATTGAGGATGAGATTGAGATGGGCATTGAGGCGGTTTCCAATAGCGAAAGTCCGGGGATAGCTGTTGAGAGAGAGGCTTTGGACGCTGGAGAGGAACAGGTAGTAGCAAAACTCGTCAAGCCAACCGAGGTGGCGGGAGCGGACCTCTCAGCCGGAGAAGCACCTGTAAACTCCCAATCGGTTTCGACAGTTGATTCCGGTTCTGTAGGGCAAAGTGCCGAGACCGCCAAGCTTATTAGTGCCTCTGATGATTGCAAAAAGGCGTCGGCAGAGGCTGGGCGTGGAGCGTCCGCCGAATCAACTGCTGACAAGCTCTTTTATTTTCGACGAGCGCTTCGCTTGTGTCCTAGCGCTCCTGAATGGCACGTGGAGCTAGGTAAGGTTTATGGCTCGCTGGGCCGATATGACGATGCCAAATTCGAGTACGAAGAAGCGCTTCGAATTCGACCCGAGTTTTCAGCAGCTCAGTCCGGACTAGACTCGTTAAAGCAGCAGCTCTACTAGATTTTAAGTTCCTTTGAGCTGTAATCGGTAAGAATGAAAAGAGTGTTACGGTCTCGGCGGCTGGTGCATATCCTTCAGAAGTAGGATGCTACTCGAGTCTTGATTTTGGCAAATGAGGGCTTTTACCCTGTTAGCTTTTGAAGCTGATTCTGGAGGGGAATCGCTTTTCGGCTATTCGCAATTCGAGGAGAGGTATGAATATACGCTACCGTGCTCTTTTTCTTTTTCTGTTTCTGTCTGTAAGTCTCGCTCTTGCTGGATGTGGTTCGACCTCTCTCTCCGGTCGTGAGAAGGGTGCAATCGGGGGAACCGCTGTTGGCGCGGGTCTTGGCGCCATTATCCGATCTGCAACTGGAGATGCCGGAGTTGGAACGGCCATTGGAGCTGGAATAGGCGCTCTTTCTGGTGCATTTCTCGGCAACGAAATTGACAAGGATGATGCTCGTCAAGCCCAACAAACCGATCGTATGGATCGAAACGATCAACTCCTCGAAGAGAATCGGCGTTTACTTGAGGAGCTGAAGCGGCAGGGACAAGATGCTCGGATTACTGACAGGGGAGTGGTCGTAAATATTCCTGACGTTCTTTTTGGGTTTAACCGCTCAGATCTTACTCCTCAGGCGTTGGCAACAATTCAAGAGATCGCTCAGACAGTACGAAGTGCAGGTGACAGGAGCGTTTCAGTTGAAGGTCATACAGACTCAGTGGGTTCGATGTCATATAACCAGCAGCTCTCGGTGCAGCGTGCTCGAAGTGTCGCTCGAGCGCTTGAAGGTGAAGGAATTGCTCGGTCTCGGCTCTTTGTTAGAGGGTTTGGCGAATGCGATCCAGTTGCTTCAAATGCAACTGATGCAGGGCGCGCACGAAACCGACGAGTTGAAGTGATAGTCGAGAACTATTAGCCAAGTATTCGACCTGGTTAACCGTATATGTTAGCCGGCCATTTTCTCGGGACCATACACAATAATTGGGTCTTGTTCGCCGTTTATTGATTCTGGAGTTACCACGACCTCTTTGATGTTCGTGCTACTTGGAATATCGAACATCACATTTAGCATGGTGTTTTCTAGGATTGAACGTAACCCGCGTGCGCCCGTCTTTCTCTCCAATGCCTCTTTCGCGATAGCGTTGAGTGCTTCTTGTGAGAATGAGAGCTCAACCCCCTCGAGTTCGATGAGATGGGTGTATTGCTTAACAAGGGCATTCTTTGGCTCCGTAAGGATCCGAATAAGATCTTCTTCTTTGAGTTGCTCAAGGTGAGCTACCACTGGAACTCGCCCGATGAACTCTGGGATCATTCCGTACTTCAAGAAATCTTCATTTTCGACCTTTGCCATGAGGCTACGTTCGTCTTTCACTTCCGTTTCGGCTTTAACGCCAAAGCCTAGTGCTTTCTTGCCGCTCCTCTGTTCGACGAGGCGATCTATACCTTCGAATGCTCCACCAATAATGAAGAGAATGTTTGTAGTATCAATTTGAATGAATTCCTGCTGCGGATGCTTTCTTCCGCCTTTCGGAGGGACATTCGCTTTTGTGCCTTCCATAATCTTCAGCAGCGCCTGCTGAACCCCTTCTCCTGATACATCTCTCGTAACCGAGGGGCTATC
>JAGRAT010000086.1 GCA_020434495.1 Bdellovibrionales bacterium
TCAAAGAAATCATGGCTCGCAGCCACTTGTGTTATCGGCATGGAATGCACCATGTGAAGTAGCCGCTCCATCAGCCCGGAATAGGTTTCTTGTTCAGTAATTCTAGCCCCCCATTCATTAGCGTCTTTAGCATTAATCGCTTGGTGCTCTACAGCATTTTTCAAAAAATCACTTGCAGCTAAGTAAAGTGATTCAACTCCGTTGGCCTCTAAGCCTTGTGGAATTTCAAGATTGGGGTTACGTAAATTTTCAGGCTCGACTTTTAACGTGTCTCCTCGGTGAGGCATATCGCGTTCTCCTAGTTGAACTTTCAGCCCCACACTGAAGGCCAATTCGGGCCCTCATCAACTACGCCTAGCCAAGCGACTTTACAACCACTCGTTCTAGGCTACTTTCCTGTTATGGGAGTCCTATTGAGCGGGGAAACATGATATCTTTAACAGGCTAACCTCTTTCAACCACATAAGATTCTCAGTTTTAAGTCAACAAGTGCTTACCCCCTAAATAGTGCGCCTTCACTCCATTACTAAATTGAAGGCGCACTAGAGGAGGGATACCATCTAACTCGACTTTACCCCCTCAACGACCTGCCATTACCAGAGTCCGAGGGGATTTTTTTCATCAGTCTCCTGCCAAATCTTCGCATCTTCACGCTCACGGTAGTATTCCGCCCTGATGGCTCAAGTCGCCGCCCTCCAGTCCGATTATAGATTGAGCTCGATTCTGGCACTTGGCGATTTGCGAAGGTTCCTAGAACTTTCACTAAAACCAACGGCATTGCCCTAGTGCGCCAAGGCTTCTGAGGGCAGGCTGTACCATTATTCTTAAGGATCGCTATAGATGAAAAGATACATTCTCTCCGGTTTGACAGCTCTCATGGTTACTCAACTCGCAGTGTCCCCAGCCATAGCAAGTGAGGTCAATTTAGATCTCACAGAAGAGGAGCGAACGGCGCTTGGGTACGAGTCCGGAGATCTCTATCTAGATATGCTGAATGGTATCACCGAGGCGGTTGATGGAATCCAGACGATTAATGATGAAAAACTCCAGGAACTCGCAGAGGCGTGGATGAAAGTTCGACTCTTCAAGAAGTTGAGGCGGGAGATGCGAAACGCTCGACAAGTACTTCGTTCGAATGAGAAAAGCTGAGCGTTATTTACGAAGACCCATCATTTTAGTGCGTGGCAGCTATCTAACTGCATGAGACTACTTTCGAAAATAAGAACAATCAGAGCTGCCGCTCTAACGCAAAAAGCGAAATCCCAGGGTCCGCATATCAGCTCCTTTTCGGTTCGAAACTCCTCCTTGATAGCGGTAGTCAAAAACCAACTCCGCGCTCCTCCCGTGGGGTAACGCCTGTTTTACGGAAGCGGTTACGCTATCAAGAGGGTCAGGCGCAAACCCCATCGATTGAGATCTCACCCGATCAAGCTCACGATCTGATACATTAATGAAAAAGAGACTCTTATCGAGTAGGACCTCACGCGTCAAAAGTCGATGCAAAGCGATGTCGTACACGCGACACATCTGGCCACAGAAATCGAGAAATACAAGACCAAACTTCTGCTCTGTTTTATCAAGGAAGTCCTCTATTCGTCCGGATACAATCCGGATGCCATCTACAGAGTGAATGAGAGGTTCTGGTCTCTCTAGCTGAATACTCCGCATGCAGTTAGCTACTCGTGTGTCCATTTCAACTACAACCGAGGACTCAGACTCAAGGCAACCGTCTCGACTTAAAGTTTCGAAAAATCGAAACTGAGGTTGTTCAAGAGCAAGTACCGGCACTTTCCCAAGCTCACTTTTCACCAGTCTCGAAATCCGCTGTCGGACTTCTCTTTTGCCATTTGATTCGCACTGAGAAAATCCAAACTTCTCAAAGTCATACCGTGTGCCATCTGAGGACTTGAGAATGCGGAAGTCTTCCGCATCAAGCAATCCATAGATACGTTGGCGCCTTCGAACAGGACCTCCTTCAAAACAGGCAGAAGTGAATGGAAACTCAATCTCTGAAATTCTACAGCCGTGCTGCAGCAACTCGAATAGTTCGCCTTGGAAGGGTTCAATAACTTTCTCCATTGATACTTCAAAGGGTTTACCGAAAAGAGAATCGGACCACGGCTGGGAGAGTTCCTCAATCTCAACTTCAGCGGCGAATTTTAAGACATCCCCATCAAAGCTTTCTGCTAACACCTGTTGAAACTTATTTTTCAATAACGCATCACGAAAAAGGGCGTCTTGAGCAACCGCATAAGCTTCACACCCAAGGTGATACCTCGAGAGCTCAGGCACATCTTTTCCGCGACCAGTCTGTTGAAGAAACTCTGAGACAATCTCCCATGCATTCTGACAATGGTGCTCCGGGACTGCCTCTGTTAATTCTGCAAAATTTGTTGAAGCGAAAAAGAGCCCAAGATCCCCCCGATATTTTTCTTTAATTAGTGAGTCACAACCTTGAACTAGGCGTTGCTCCCTCGATTCTATAGACCGAAGATCTTCTTCTACCTCTGCTTCGCGATCTAAAAGTTGACAGAATCTTCTCATCAGAGGAGCCCGACCGTATCCGAGCCGAGCTCTCACCGGGGCGAGAGAAACAGTATAAACGTCGCTTTTTATGCGGTCATTTAGTGGAGCAATCAGTTCGGACAATGTGCTATCTCGAACCATTCTTACGAGGTCACCTCTGTACCCATATTCAAGCACAAGACCGAGCTTTCTTTTGAGAATTCGATCTACAACAGTTTGGGATTCAGCGACGCCACGCACTCCATGGAAATGGTATGGTTCGAACTTGAGTGCGCGATCTGATCCATGTGCTCTACGGAGCGCTTCATCAAGAACTTCAACTGACACGGTTGTGAGATCGTCGTGGAATCTCCCTTGGAGGTCTGGCCCATCGTGTTCAATAAGAAATCTCTGGATATCCAAAATAACGGGTTCATTACGTTGAACTCGCAATTGTTCGATAGCTCCCGATTTTTCTAGGGGCCCCTTGGATGGCCCTTCTTTGGCCAGTACTGATGAACTGGATTCTCGTAGGGATGAAGCTGGAGCGGTTCCATCTGAAAATCTTGGCAGACGATTCTCACCATCAGCTGACAGAGATTCAAAAAGAAACGGCATTTTCGTCTGCAGTGATTCCTGAAGCGCAGCAAGCTCTTCTTCATCCCCTACACCATCAAGTACGCGGTGGAAAATTCTCTCTTGATAGCGAAGGTTCTCTAGGAAGACTTCGTCGTAAGTTCCCATCGAAAAATACTGCTCGACGATCTCCTCATCGAACGTATTAAGTACCTCATCGGGGTAACTTGCTTGCATATTGTAGTAGCGAACCTCATACCGAGCCCTATCATTGTCGATTCGATGAGCTCTATCGGCGGCTTGATATTCATCTCGGTAGCTTGCTGCAAGATCGTCAAAGATAACTGCTGTTGCAGCCGTTGCTGTTACTCCTACCGAACCGGTGTCATAGGTCATGACGAGCAGACGCGATTGAGGATCATTTTGGAAAACCATGAGCTCATAGTCTAGCGCTCTCATTGTTGTGCCGTTTGCTTCCTTGGTAAGAATTGGAAAGCCGAATTCGTCCAAAAGGTAATTGCCTCTGGCATCTGTTCGATACCGCGCTATATCGCCTGATTCGGTGAGTCGGTATCCTGAGTAACTGGCGGGAACAGAGCCGTCATATCTCCTCGCTCCGTATTTTGCGTAACGATTCAGGTACTCAGCAACTTGAGCTTTGTATCGACAGAAGATGAGCACTTTGTTTTCAGCATTCTCTGTGAGTTCTCCTTGAACAATTCGATCCATTTCCAGATGTTTTGGGGATGGCTCGGCAAGACCAATGTAACTCGGATCGTTCTGAATTTGTCTTAAGGCCTCTCTCTTTGAAAAAAATCCCTCTCGAGAGAACTGAAATTGAGAATCCTCATCCGTGATTGCATGCTCGTTGCGATGTCGAGCACACCATCCGTAGTAATCCGAAAACAGTTCTAGAATTGATTCAACTTGAGCTTGTGAAAGCCGGTAGCGACCGTATTGCTCTGGTGAGACTCGAACCTTCTCGGGAAGTCGGTCCTTTTGTTCCTCTAGTGGTATTCCCCGGTCATAAGTTCTGAATACATCACTTTTTCGTACGCGCAAGGTGTGCTCATACACGAGTTGCGAAAGAGCTCTTAGACCGTCTTCAGAATGAGGGTTAAAAGCCTTTTCGAATGCCCGTGCCGACTTATACATCGGTTCGGAGGGATACAGATATTCGAGAGTGCTTGCGAATTGTGTTGGTTTTCGAAATGGAGTGCCTGACAGCAGCAGTTTAAATTGTCCCTCAAGTTGTTTGAGTCCTCGGGTCTGCTGAGAGGTTCGGCTTCCAAGTACGTCTGACTCATCCAGAATTACAGTACCTTGAGGCCGATCCAGAGACTGCTTCCGGAAGATGGTCATTGCCCTCATAAATTCTACATTTGTCACCGCACGATCCGGGGTGTCCTCCTGTAGCTGTCTATCACGGCTACGGTAGCTGCCAGTAAGTACGTGAAGGCTTGGTTCGGCTATAAATTTACTTTCTTCGGCTGCCCAGTTTGAGACAACTGCACTTGGAGCAACAACAGTAGTTGGTTCATGTTCAGAGAGCTTCAGCGCTACCAAGGTTTTGCCGAGCCCCTGTTCAAATGAAAGAACATGGCCCGGCTTTCCGGCCGCACGCAAAATCTCCAATTCAAAGAGAGCATACTTCTGGTAGAAGTAGAGCCGCCGTCCACCAGCAAGAATTCCTTCGTACTCACAAACGTCTGTAAACTTTCTTTCTACTCCTTCAAGAACTTTTTTCAGGACGGGAGAGTGTTCATGATCGATTCTTCGCCTTAACCATTGTAATCCGGCTCGTTCGTCTTCTGTAAATTGCAGTAAAGAGGAGAGCTCAACGGAGCGAGCGAGAAATGCGCGGCGCACCGGGTCTTTAGTTACATCCTCAATAAGCTGGTTCCGTCTCGAAAGGAGATCCAAATACGCCTCTCCGGTGCTCATCGTAGCACCAAGATGTTGAACTCGTATCTGTATGCCTTCACTCCGTTTTTCAAGAAACGGATCGACTGCAAAGATCTCAAAGCTATTTAACTCCCCCTTATGTCGAAGTGGAAGTTTACTCTGAAATGAGCCATCAGATTTTACTCGAACCATCTTGTTGTAGTCGCCACTGATCCAAACAACAACAGCATCTTTGGAGACTCGTCCTTTAACTTCAAATATATCTTGGGCAGTTGATGTTAGTGAATCAGCTGGAGTTTGAAGTGTCACAGGTTCTAAGGTTACTTCGAATGATTCGTACTGATGCTTCGCTTCTGCTTTCGAAAAGCCCTTGAGGAGTTGCCGAAGCAATTGAGTCCCTTCCGATAGCTCAATTTCTGGATGACAAATTCGCAAGTACTGGTGAAGCCTCAAAGGATCTCGATAAAGAAGAGAAGCCGCTTCCAGTAACTCTTGATGTTCAACTAGAGGCTGCGATGCCCCAAAATAGCTTTGAACGTGATGGAGAGCCTCTACTCGTCCAAGAACATTAGGTGCAGCAGCAATAATCTGCTTGTCTGGCCAATAGGTGCGATCAGGATCGTTCGCTCGTGCTAGAGTTGCCCGGTAGCGGTCCAGTAATTCTAATCCCGTTAGGGTGAATCCTCTGAACCGTTGTGGAGAATCCTGCTTCTGTTCAAGTTCTATTCGAACCTGTACTTTGCGGAGTTCCGTTTGCGTTAGCATGCCGATCTTAGACTGTCCGAGTTCCTCGAAAACTTTACCAAGAGCTCGGCCATAGGCCTGAAGTGCCTGTTGAGGATTCTCACGAAAGTTCGGAGCTTCTCCTTCGATCCTAATACTCACTGCAGTTATTGACTCAGGAATCGAGCTTTGTCCTGCCCGCTTCGAAGTGTCGTCTATGAGATGGCTGTAAGTACTTCGCAGTCTTTCTATCGCGATTGCGGGCGTTGACTTCCACTTGCCGTTTTGCTGAGTTTTTAACCATTCATAAAAATCACCATCTGGATTGGTCGAATAGTAATGACAAGACAAATAGGCGTCTAAAATTTCCGGTCCCCAAAGCTCGGTATCGTTTGAGAATCGAAATAAAGTCTTATTAGTTTGGGAGAATGAAAGCTTGCCTTTTCCACCCTCTGCACTGCTGACGTAGCTGAGAATCGCCTCTTCAAGGACATCAGCAGCCTCTTCAGCGTTGGTTTTACCAACGAACTCGCGATCACAAGTTACAATTGTAACCCCTGAACGTGCTGGATCAATTTGGTATCGCATTCTCGCAAGAAGATGACTGTTCGAGTAGTTAGGATTCGAAGTGGTTATGTAACTGCGAGGATGTTCATCGCTACGGGCAGCGAAGTGAGATTTGCTATAGAGGGTGAGGAGTTTACTGCCCTCAATCGCATAGCCCATAGAGTCTGCAAGAAGAAGTGAACTCACCCGTCCGGGAGTTAGACGAGTAACATCCCCATCGAAAGCCCTATCAACTATCTGCTCAAATACGTTGTCGAGCAAAGGTCTCAACCCCTGCCAGCTTTCAACCGTCTTGAGCTCTCGCTGGACATTTCTTTCGCGAACCACCCCAGTCTGTGCCTGCACATCATCGAGTGCTGGGATGACAATGGCGTCCTTACGGAAGTGACAAAGTGCCGTTCGAATCTCGTCGACGAGTTCCTTTGGGGTGAACCCTTGAGATTGAAAGAGCTCCTCAGGGAGCTTGAGCTCACAGTGCTCCTTTCGGAATTTGCCTCTGGCAAAGTCTGCTAGTATGTCTCTTCCCGGAAGTACCGTCTCGTCGGGGAATACTATTAGCGCCGATTCGATATGACGAAGTTCAAGCTCTTCGGGTGAACGAAGATACTTGTTGACGGCTACTTGGAGAATTTTCAACAAGCAACCAGAAGTGAAGCCTCCAGATTCGTCATCCTTAAGAAGCCAATTTTCAAAAGGAATTGGCCACTGCGGATCAAATCCATCGGTGTCGATTGGGGTGTTCCGATGCACACGACGGTAAATGAAGTCTTTGAGACACCTTTCTTTGCTATAACCAAGCTCATCCATCTGAGGCTGCAGTCTTGCGTATCGCGAATGATGAAAATCGCCCTCTTCGTCAGTGTTAGCCTTAAAGAGTGCAAAGCGGTGCAACTCGAGAATTTTCTTCCCCGAGACCAGCTTTTCAGAGTCGCCCAAGCGGAACTCTAACTCCTCTATCTGTTGGACTGTGAAATCCTCAACTCTATTGTCAAAAGCGTGGCAAAGTACCTGAGCGAGCAATCTCTCAATTTGGCGGAGGTCTCCAGATGCGGAAACAAGAGATTTCCAAGGAGGACAACCCAACTCTACAAAAGGCCTCACTCCAGTCTCTTGTTCGATTAGCCGTTGAAGGGCATTGGTGGAGCAGGCGGCATCATGCAAAGAGGCTTCGAACGGCCTGAGGTAAGGGGAGGGCGGACCCTCCGGCCAAACCTCGCGCTTCGCTGCATCAATTACTTCACTACACGGCAGCCATTCTTCTCCTTCAAATCTGATCCTCTTTCCGGCGAGGAAGGAGCTTGTTAAACGCTTTTCTGGCGCTTGGCAGTTAAAGACGGTGAGGAAATTCGATAACTTCCGACCAAGGCTAGCTTCAGAAGTAGGTTCGACTACTTCGGGTCGGGATACCTCGGCTTCAGATTGAGCTCCAGCATCTACATGAGAATCTGTTCCGACCATCTTTCACCTAACCACCCCCAACCGTAAAAGATAGCGAGATGAGATTCTTACGCGAATTTAATTAGGTGTGCTGTATCTACCCGAGAATACTCGAGGAACCGTCACGCTCTACATATCTCGGTGGTAGATATCCCCGCGGAAGTTAATGGAGCCATCGACATCCACCCAGGCTGTTCGGTAGATGATGTGAATGGGGACAGGGCTCTTCAGATAAAAAGCTCTATTCCTTTCTGAAGTGAGTGCTTTGTCTAGTAGCGTTGGATCCCAATCCTTTTCGTCTTCTTTAAAGAGCACCCGTGCAAGCTTCTCAGCTTCCTCAACACGGATGCAGCCGTGGCTAAAGCTTCGCATCGGTCTTCGGAATAGGCCTTTTGCCGGTGTATCATGCAAATAAACATTATACTGGTTTGGAAATCCAAACTTAATCTTTCCAAGGGCATTCCAGGAGCCAGGTGTTTGTTTGATTTTAATCTTCTGTAGTTCCTGAGGAGAGGCACCTTCCAGTGGGATGGAAGCTATCATCTTCTGCTCTTCAAGATAGTGAGGATTCTTCTTTATCGCAGGAAGAATCTCAGCTTGTATGATTGATCTTGGAATATGCCAATACGGATTGAATTCGATGTACTTTATCTTTTCACTAAATATTGGTGTTTCCTGATACGGCTTTCCGACAACTATTGCGCTACGGAGAATTACTTTGTTGTTCTTTATAACGGCGAGCTCGAACCCAGCGATATTGACCACTATGAAATACGGTTCAAGGTAGTTCTCAAATCTCTTTGCACGGGGAAGGTTTAGACGGAGAGTCCGAAGACGTTCGGAAATCGGAATATTGAGCTCGAAGAGCGTTTTCTTTCCCACGATTCCATCAACTTCCAAACCATGCCTTCTTTGGAAGTTTTTGATAGAAGTTTCTAATGTTGGAGTAAAAGCTGTGGACTCTGATGCTGTGTCGACAGCAAAGTCTTCGCTCACAGCGAGCCGGGCTTTTAGCAAGGCTACTCGAGGTGACTCGTCTCCAAGTTTTAGAGGAGTCCCCTTCGGAATGGATTCCCACCCACCTTGCTTTTCAATCGCCTGATACAGCTCTATGGCTCCTTGCATGAGTTGATGTTGCTGAGAGACCGGAGAGAACTCTTCACCATGTGCTTGATGCAGGGATAGAGATAGAAGAAAGAAGATGGCGAGATATCGAAGCGGCATGATGGAGAATGGTAGAAGAACTCGGGATCACTGGCAAAGTGGTTTCAGCGGTGATTCGGCTTCCCACTCAGATTCTGCGTGATAGATAAACAGGAATCCATTGTCTTCGAACAAACGGAGTACTTTCTGGGTTACTTCCGGTCTGAGTGCGGGACAACCCCAGCTTCTCCCGAGGCGACCGTGTTCTTGAATAAACTCCTCATTCACATAGGGTGCGCCGTGCATCACTATTGTCCGGTCAAAAGCGAGGTCGTTAATTCCGGTCTCAAGGCCATGTAGGCGGAGAGAGTATCCATTCTTTCCAAGGTATGTTTCCCCAGTTCGAAAAAGCCCAAGGCTGGATTGGAGACTTCCTAGTGTGTTTGAAAAGCTTCTCGCGTAGTTTTCACCAGTATTCTTTCCGTGAGCAACCAGCTCTTCAAACAGCAATTTTCGATAATGGACATCAAACATCCAAAAACGCTTTTCGGTTGAAGGGAGGGTGTAATCAATGACTCCAAGATAACGCGCTGGTTTCGAGAGATGTCTTGCGACTGCACATCGAGAAGTATTGTAAGCTGTTTTGAGTACCCGCCCTGAAAGCCGGGGCGCAAGGGGGGTGAGTTCTGCCAACACTGATCCGGAGGAATTGCTATACTGACCGTCCGGTAGAGAGGCCAATGGAGAGGCAAAGGCAGGGGAGATGAACAGGGGCAAAAGAGCGAGTAACCTGAGCATCCCAAAACCAGTGCGCATAAGTGAGGCATTCTAAACTAGTATTTCCCCATTTTACCCTACCTTTCTGATTCGCACCAATTTCAATTATTTGGGCTTACCATGAAGGACTATCCTTCCTTATGAATCTGAGTTCTCCGCCACACCGCATCAGCTATGGCGGGATTGCTTGATTGAGAGCATACAATGGAGCCGGTTAGGGCATCACGGAGGAGAAACCCCCCTTTGCCTCGTTGCTCAAGAGTATATTCCATCTCGTTTCTGAAGGTGCGGCTTAGCAGTTCAACCACCTCTTCTCGGTCGTTGGTTACGAGTGCGCCGTTTGGTGCCCCGGTTGACCAGTCAACAAGACGGGTAAGGGGGTGGACGTCTCGTAGAATGTAGGCCTGTCTTGGACTCTCACAGAGGAAGATAGTTGGCTTCCCTTCTGAGAGTGCCATGCTCGCTTCGGCAGCCTTCCCGTAACTATCTTTCTCGCCGGCGATATACACGAAAGCCTTTGCGGCGTGGACCATCGTGCATTCGACTAAGCCTTTGTCGATGTGATCTGCAGCGTTACTTATGGTGGGGTCAAAGTAACGAAGATGGAGATCTTCCACCTTCGGAGCCCACGATACTGCGCGGCAAACTTCATGAATAGTTCGAAAATCTTCGGGACTACGCATGCTCGTGGCAAAGTAGATATCAAGGTCTCCGGAAGCAGCGAGGTATACATCGGTGTTTCTTTCAGCAATTGCTCGGACCTTTTCGTATTCTCCGCGAAGGATACCTATCGCCTCCTTCAATTCACCAAGCGAGGTTACCGTTCTTTCTCCAATACCAGCGGCGGTATATTCACACTGATAACGGACATTGCCACGTGACTCAGGGTAGTATTGGTCTTGGAAAAGTTGTCCTAACTTAATCCCTTGTTCGGTCTGCTCTGTGGACCGTGCAAATTTGGCAAACGCTTCGCTTAAGACCTCTTCTAACGTGTTGTTCGGATAGTCTTCCTGTCCAGGAATTCCGAAACACTTCCCAACCTGCTCACCTATCAGATAGGAGAATTCTGGGTTGAGTCTTCGAAGCCCGAGTACGCGTCCTCTTTCCTTCAGTGCCTCTGTATCAAATCGTCTGTTGGCAAATAGGCCTTCAAGCTCTTCGCGGTTCATCTTCCGAAGCTCGTTATAGCCCCGCTCGATATTTCCATAGTGGAGCATGAGGTCGGTGAAGAGTCGGTGCATCCCCCATTGAAGCTGGGGCACAGAACATATTCTGTTATCTATGGTTACGAGATCGATCTGGTCAAACCCGGGAAGTGCTTTCACATTATAGGTTGGCCGCTCTGGAACTTCACAGAAGTAGTG
>JAGRAT010000087.1 GCA_020434495.1 Bdellovibrionales bacterium
TACGGAGAAAGCAGTTCGACGTGCCGGGCTCGACTACTGGGAGCATGTAGATCTCCGGCAGCATGACTCCTTCGAGGATTTTCTACAGCAACAAGCACCAAAGGAACTCTGGTTTTTTACGAAGTATGGCCGCCGTCCTTACTATGAAGCTCCATTCGGGACGGATTCGTACCTCGTGTTTGGTAGTGAAACTACTGGGCTGGGTGAAGAGTTTTTAATGCAGCACCCTGAGGAGCAGAAACTCATCATACCGATGGATGAGCCAGCAGTCCGAAGCCTAAACCTCAGCAATGCAGTCTCTATCGCTCTGTACGAGGCTCGGCGCCAATTAGTCTTATTGTAGTTCTCAGTCGCGCGCCTGAGAACGGATTCAGGGATTACAGTTTGCGCACTCTGCTGGATCTACAAAATTTGGTCCGGGAATAGCACGAGCTTCTCTTCTTGAACAGAGAACACAACTCCAAACTTCAGCACGGGGAGAATCGGTGGGCTCTTGGCAATGTCGGCACAATCGTCCTGAAATATATTCAGATCTCCAAAATCCTGGTGCACCGCAGTTGGTACAGTGAGAGCAAAGTCTCTCGGCGAGATTCTCAGCAGCCTTTTGTATCATATGTTGACGAGATGGATTGCCGAAAGATCTCAGATCATTTTCTACGAACAGCTGTCGAGTGGATGGCAATGCCATCAACTCGTTAAATACTTGTTTCAGCGTATTCCAGTCCTTGATTCCTTTGCAGATCCGGCTATTGTAACCGTCCTCGTTTTGCCTTAGGACCAACGAATGAGAGGGAAAACTGAGCTTCTGAGCTAAATCTTCAAGTTCGGTCCAGGTCTTAACTTTTCCGTGGCCATGCTGCGAAGGGCCAGCCGATGAACCAAAGACTCTCAGGTTGCTCCTTTTATCGAAAAAGCAAATGACTTCGCGATTCCACGGAATCAATCCAGTGATCGGGTCCGGGCCAAAGGAACCTTCACTGCCAAGTCCACAATTTACACGAGCAAGTTTGGCCGCGAGCTTGGCTTTCCTCAGAGCAGCTTGCTCTTGTGTCCCTTTTCTGGCGATCTCGCGGGTAAAAGTCCCCAAAGTATCAGTATCAAATCCCTCTGCCTTCTCTACCAAACATCCGATAGCCTCGCTGAGTATTGGAGAAACGAGGTGCTCTTTCCCGTGTTGCGTGAGAAAGGCCACGAGCTCTCCGTGATAATCATAATGGCGACAATCATAATGGCGCTTCCGAAAAGAAAATATCCTCATAGTTCGACAGCAAAGAATGAAGAAGCACAATCACTCGGCGAAACTTAAATGCTCTTCAATTCCAACTAAACGAAGAAACGGCTTACGACGAGTAATCCTCTCAAGCTTTGCGGTTCCAGTATGGTAAAGCTTCACTTTGTCGTGGAGTCGATACACATCGACGGTATCAAGCTCAAACTCGCGATTTATGAAAAGATGAAATAGCAAATCCTTCTTTTTGTCCTGCACAACGATGAAAAATGGAGTCTTCTCTCTCTCTCTTGCCGCCATGGGGGATTCAATAAGTAGCGACGTTTGAGAAGATTTTGTACCTCCCCCGTTGTACCAAATGAGCACCGGCTCGTGGGACTGTAATTTAAATTCGAAGATTGGTCCCCAATCACCCCCCACGTTTTGATCACACAGCTTCAGATCAGGAAGGCAGATCTTCACTTCAGTCAGGTGCATGGGATCGTTCCAAACGAAGCTGTAGGACCGATTTGATATTCGTGAAGCTATATTCTGCATGAGCATACTCCTATAATTTCAACCAGCCTTGAGCCTCGAAGAGACTCATCTCGTCAGTGATAGGATCTACCGAGATAAGATTGACCCATTGGTTACAAACGAGATCTCTTACTATTTCATGTTTCTCAATTATCGCGCTGAGTGCCTTACAAGAAGCTTCGACGACAACTTGGAGCCGTAAAGGCTCGTGAAAGTACTTCCCGGCATAATGAACTGACTGGCGACTCAATCCTGTTTGGAGATCGCCTGAATACCCCTCGATAACTCCTATTCCCCCAACAACATTGTGTAAAGTTTTATCTCCGGCTCCAAATGTATCGGGGGCTACTGTGGAGGCATAATACTGCAAGTTGATCCAGTTCGTGACCACCATCGGTGCGGTGAGAATGAGTTCCAAGACCGATCCATCGTGATCAAGAGTCGGATCATAGTCATGAAGGAAGGCCCGACCCCAAAGGTCTACGGAACGAGTTCGACCCCGCCTACCGACAAAAAAGGTGGCGTTACGGGCTAGCCCCCACTCTGGTCGAACTTCAGACCAGTCCCGCGCTCGCTCTAACAACTGAGGTCCGAGCGGAAGGTCTCCTCGCATAAAAGGAAGGGAACTCGCAAGTTCACTCTGAGCAGCTTCTTGTGCCTGGCGAATTGAATTTTCGAGCTCCTGCAACTGAGCAATTCTCTCGCGCGGAAAGTCTGACGGCACCGTAATGGTCAGAGCGCCTCTCGTTGTATTATGAACCCCCGAAAGAAAAATCGTGTCATCTGGTAAAACGATTTGGTGAGTCGCGTACAGTCCCGCTCTAACTGCCCTATCATTGAGTAATTGAGTCAGGACCACAGCATTGGGCTTTCCGCTATGACCACAACATGCCCCACAATCCAGACTTGACGCGTGAGGGTTGTTTTCACTTTCGCCCTCATGACCGAAAATCACAATCAGTGGCGCAAAGTTATCAAGTAGAGACATACCCTTGAGTACGGAAAAGGCGATCTCTATCTTCGCTTCATCTGACCACACCGATATGTCATAACTCTCTGAGGAACTTCCCTGAGATGCGTCTCTATCTCCGAACCTGCCTGGAGACCAGGCAGAGTTCGAGGAAGCCGCTCGGATCATCTTTAAAAAGCTCGCTGGCCAAATCGTCTCCACAAAAGAGAAGCAAGAGCTAAGGCTTGAGCGGATGTGATCCATCGCAAAGAGTCTTTCTCTTTTATCCTGTACCCTTCTTAGATAGTCCTCCTTACCGATCCGCGATTCTGTGATTCTATACCTCGGCTCGAGCAGCACTGGACAGTTTTGCTCCGTCAGCTCGTTCCCCAAACTCTGTAGAGACATAGCAATTCCGAAGAATCCAGCAAATCCAATTGTCTGTATGGAAGGATGCAATCGCTCTATGTGCCTTCGGAAAGGCTCGCTACGAACGTCTATGCAAAATACAAGTTGAGCCAAATTTTGCGCTGCACTTGGCTGCTCTCGGAGCAGTGATGATGGCTTGATCTGCTCGAGCAGCTTCTTTCTAAAGGAGCGCTCAAGAGCAAGCAACCACAAATAGTCGATCACACTTTCACTTTGAAAATCTTCCGATGGCGACAAATGCTCTCGAACTCCGGATTTGTCCGTAAGAACACGAAAAACAGCCAGGTCATAGGCCATTCTCAGTACAAGTATATCAAGTACTATGCCTTGGTACCGGCTCGAAGTTTTCCCCTTTACCCTCGAAGCCTCAAACTCGAAGTGTTGTCCGAATGAGGCCCATCCAGAAACTGTCGCCAGCAAACGGTGAAAGTAATTTTGAAGATTCTCTTTATCGAATGGGACTTCGTTCACGACTTCCTGAACCATTCTCTGAAGAGCATGCTCAGGTTCGAATGGAAGTTCTCTGATGACCTCTGTGAAAGGTATGCCATATTTATCGAGCGACTTGTCAAAAGTCGCGAGCCGTCTCCATGCCACGAAAAACTTCTCATCTCGAAGAGGGAAACGAGCAGCGGCTTGTCCAATGTCGAAATAGGCTGAAAGCCACTTTGAAACTTCGTCAGTAACAAGAGAGGATATGGAGGTCCCGTTCTGTTGGTCATAATGATCTGAAAAGCACCGTAACGTGCTCCCTAAGTTGGGCTCTTTTTCGAGGGTCTCAATGATGGTGTCGTGACTGAGTTCTATCTCTGTTCCTATGGGCTGATTTAAACGTATTTGCTCAATCGCAAAAATAAGATCAGCAGTCTGGATAACGCCCTTTTCATACTGCTCTTTGAAGTACTCCCGTGAAGGCAGTAATCTTGAATGCGTTGCCAATTGCTGGCGAGTGATGGCAGTGAGAAATGGGAGCGCTCGCATTGGGAAAAAAGGATTAACGGCGACATAGTTATGCAAATCCCAACATGGAGCTATTCGACCAACAGCATCATGAGCTGCCAATAGAACTGTCTCATCATCGAATACATCCGAGTCATTCTCCCCAAAGGACGTAGGCTCATCGTGCACAATTCCATTTCCGAAAGTCATTCTCTACCTCCCTAGGTATCCACCATTCAAAAGATAAACATAAAATTTGCAGCCGAATTTCGTCTCAAAGAATCGGTGAAGATTATTTTGGCCTACGTACAACCCGAAAAATGCGAGCAACGAGAATCCCGCAATAATCGAGTGCCCAAGAGAGTGCTGAGTCACTCTCATCTGCACCACTCCTTCAAGTAGGTGTCCCCAGAAATGAGAAAGGACGAAGTAGCTGATACCCATGAGGAGAGCAAAGGTCACTCCAATGGTCTTGTTTTCTGAGCTCAACAGAGCTTGAGCCATTGCAAGTACAAGGACGAGACTTAAAAGAATGCCTCCAGATTTCCCCAGTGGGTTTATCCCAGTTATCCAGAGGATGGCCAGAAACCCGAGAACCGCCATGGTCATCGCTATAACCTGAGGCCAGAGATTATCTGTCGTCAAGGCTCCCCTGCGAGGAGATAATTTTCGAATCTTACCAAGATCCGCTGCTCGGCCAGAGCTGAGAAAGGCGTATGACTTGTAGAAAGCGTGCCCAACGATATGGAGAGATGCGAGTTGATAAGCACCCAATCCACACTGCACCATCATGAATCCCATCTGTGCAACAGTTGAGAACGCGAGTTGTTTCTTTACATCGCTCTGAACCGACATGACGAGTGCACCATAGACAGTGGATAGAGTTCCGAAGAGAAGTAGCATTATCAGGGCAACGTCACTCTGATGAAGAATAGGGCTAAGACGAATAACCAAATATCCTCCGCCATTAATAACGCCAGCGTGCAGTAGTGCAGAAATCGGCGTTGGAGTCTCAAGACTCTTCGGAAGCCAAAAGTGAAAGGGATATTGAGCCGATTTCACGATTGCTCCTGCTGTTAGGAGGCACAGCGATGCATTTAAGGTGAACAAGTTCGGATGATCACTTGGCAGTTGCGCGGCCATTGTAAACATCTCAGGGAGATCCATGGTGCCAAAGATTTGGTGGAGCCCAAAAGCACCAGCTACAAGAAAGAGGTCTCCAAATCGGCTGACCCAAAACTTCTGCTCAGCTGCACGCCTCGCCTTAACCCTTTCCGAAAAGTGCATGAGCAATCTATGAAGAAAGAACGATGCCGCCGCCCAAGCGACAATCAGCGCTGCTAAGTTGCTAGTAAGGAGCATAATCATCACGCTTACGAGCACAAAGGCGATGCTCTTGAGAAAATGCTCTCGCTTCGGGTCGTCCTCCAAATAACGCGCCGAATAGCGCATTACCACCCCGCCGATAGTCAGAACCGCAAACGAGATACTCCCGGATAGCGTGTCTAACTGCAGTCCAGTGTGAAGCCACCTTGCAGTTATTGGAGCGCCACTCAGCGCGACAAGGACTGTTCCTATCAGAGCCGTGCCTCCCCCAAGGAAAGGAATGAGCCCGGAATATACTGGGTAATTTCGGGCCCCTAGCGCGCAAAGCACGAGCGGAAAAATCACTATGGCGAAAAGCAGACCCTGTTCCAACGGCTCCTCCTACGTTTTCAATCACCATAACACGAAATATGATTCCTGCAATGTATTTCGTGTATTTTTTTTCGCGCTTTCTATTTCATAAACACTTTTTCGCCAATATCGCTTATAATCATGCAGTTATTTCAGGAGCTTAAAATGGCTGACAGCAAGGCAAAGTGGACTTTTTTCAGCAACCACGCGCATGTTTATTTCCTACTCGCTCGTAAAAGCGAAATTGTAATGCGCGAAATCGCTCAAGAGGTTGGAATTACTGAACGCGCCGTGCAGGGGATAGTCGACGACCTTGAGAGCGAGGGATATATCACGAAAGAACCGCTGGGCCGTACGTACCGATATCACACCGTTGCTGGTATGAGCTTGCGCCACAAGCTTGAACTCAGCGTCCAACTGGATGATCTCACCCGAATCATTAAAAAAACTTCCAAGACCTGATAATTTACCCCCGGATAATTTACCCAACTAAAGGTATTGGAAATTCGGTTTGATGCGGAAAACATCAGCTCTCATATCATATCTTTTATAGCAATCCTCAAAAGTACTGACACGAAAGGGGCGGTACTTTTTGAAAGCCACTCTAGATGCAAATCACACTCTGAACTGTAAGGGTTCATTCGAGGCTTCGTCACAGATGGAAGGCTTTGAAGGATAATATGAGAAACGGAGCGTTGATTCTTGGAGCAACTGGTGGGGTAGGAAGCGAACTCTGCCGCGCGTTGATAAATTGCGGGTGGCAGCTAGTTCTCTCGGGTCGCAACGAGGAATCCCTTTCAGAACTCTCCAAAGAGCTAGGCGCACCATACTTTGTGACAGACGCCACTGACCTTTCCCAGATAGAAAAGCTATGTGAATTCTCTTCACGCCATTTGGAAAATTTCAGAGGCGCAGCTAACTGTGTGGGTTCCATTGTTCTAAAACCTGCCCACCTTCTTTCCGAACTCGATTTCACATCCGTGCTCCAACAGAATCTCTACTCGAGTTTCTTCCTTGTGAAATCGATAATTCCCTATTTTCAGAAACAAGGAGGCTCAATAGTAATGTTTTCCTCTGCCGCTGCAAGGATAGGGATTCCGAATCACGAAGCTATAGCTGCCGCAAAACTCGGGATAGAGGGTCTTGTGAGGGCTGCTGCCGCGAGTTACGCCGCTAGGGGCATACGATTGAACACTGTTTGCCCCGGGCTGGTTGACACACCGCTCACGAAAAAGATTACAGGACACCCCAAGAGTTTAGAATTCTCACTTGGCATGCATCCTCTAGGACGGGTTGGAACAGTGAAAGATATTGCAAGTGCAGCCACCTGGCTACTCGATCCGAGGAACTCATGGATCACTGGACAAAGCATCGTGGTGGACGGAGGACTTTCGGGAATAAAAATTCGCTAGAATTCGAGATCGCTTTCTGCGTCACCACTCCACTGGTGGCAAGTCTGCAGCTTGAGTTGGCAACCAAAAATGTAATACTGGGAGTGCTTGAAATTGACTGACCATCCATCTTCAACATTATTGTTAGCGCACATTTTTACGACCTTTTTTATGTGTGGACTCATTTGGATGGTGCAACTTGTGCATTATCCTTCATTTGCCTACGTGCAAGCGGATCGCTATAGAGAGTTTCAAACCTTCCACATGCTGCGCATCTCTTGGATTGTGATCCCGGTTATGATTGTTGAGATCATCACCGGATGCATACTTTATCTTCTACACCCGACTACCGCTTGGACTGTCAACATAGCTCTCCTCATTTTGATATGGGTCAGCACTTTGGCCCTACAAATGCCAAAACACTCTACACTCGAGAACGGCAAAAATGAGCAGATTATTGAAAAGCTTATACGAGGGAATTGGATTCGCACAGCCCTCTGGAGTTCCCGGGCAATCCTCTTGTTAAATCTGCTTGCCGAAAATGCAAAAGCATAAATTCATGCCGAAGGATCAACAGTTCACCTTCAGAACTGGTTCATTTTTATCATCAAGCGGCGGCGTGCTCGTGTTCCCTCGCAGAGGCCTGTTGCATCTATTTTGCCAACCTATTCTTGTGAGCTATCCATGAAGCCCTATTCACTTTCGATTTGGTGGATCAAACGCGACTTCCGGATCTCCGATAACATTGCTCTCGCTACGGCAGTGCGCACGTCGAAACAAGTGCTTCCTCTTTTTGCCTATGAACCATCAATAACCCGTGCACCAGACTATTCGAGTTTCCATGTGCACGCCTGCTTCACGGCGCTCGAAGAGCTCCGAATGAAATTAGTGAAGTTGAATTCTGAAGCTTGGGTTGGCGTAGGGGAGATTGAAGAGGTTCTGTCTGAAATAGACAGCATTCAGAGGATTGAGGCGATTTTCAGCCATGAAGAGACTGGCTCAAGCTTCACATTCCAGAGAGATTTGCGCCTCAGAACTTGGCTGAAAAAGCAGGAGATCCCCTGGAGGGAGTTCCCTACCAATGGAGTGGTGAGAGGCTTGCAGGACAGAGATAAGCGACTCGGAATCTGGCAGAAAAGAATGTCTCAGCCAATCCTGCCCTCCCCCTCCACTCTACCCCTCGCGACCGATTGGAAAACTGCATGCGCGGAGAAATGGAAAGAGTTTGCTCAGTTTAGAGACCGATCTATTATGGCAACCGAACTCGAAACGGTTAGTGAAGGTACAGCACACTCACGGCTTGAGTCCTTCCTAGATCGCCGAGGGTACTACTACGCACCTGGCATTAGCTCCCCAAATACCGCTTTTCAATCTGGCTCGCGCTTGTCTGCCCAGCTCGCATGGGGAACAATCTCTCTTCGGCAAGTTGTTGGCGCAACAGAACAGCGTCGCAAAGAGCTTAGGGGCATATCAAACTCCGAAGTGGCGCAGTGGAGAAGATCTCTTAGCGCCTTTTCCTCGCGCCTTCATTGGCACGATCACTTCGTGCAACGTCTTGAAACAGAGCCAGAAATGGAGTTTTTCAGTCTCAACCGTGCCTTCGATACCCTACCTTATATCCACCATGAAGAGAGGCTTCAGCGCTGGTTACTCGGTAATACCGGAGTTCCAATGGTCGATGCTTGCATGCGATGCTTAAACACAGTGGGTTTCCTCAATTTTAGAATGAGAGCTCTGGTAGTCTCTTATGCCTGTCACGTGCTGCACCTTTCTTGGAAAGACATTGTTTATCCGCTAGCTCGTCTATTTCTTGATTATGAACCCGGCATTCACATGAGCCAGATTCAGATGCAAGCGGGTGTAGTAGGAATCAATACTCTTAGAGTTTATAACCCAGACAAGCAAATGGCGGATCATGATCCGCACTTAACCTTCATTCGAAGGTGGGTTCCAGAACTCCGGGATAGGTCAGATGCTGAGATTTTTGGCTATCTCGATGCTGACTTGAGAAACTACCCGAAACCTCTCGCCAACTATAAGCAGGCGAGTTCTGAGATGAAAAGAGCGTTTTATTCAGTAAAGCGTTCGCAAGGAGGACAATTGGAGAGTGAGCGGGTGCTTGCCAAACATGGCTCTCGATTAAGTCGTCGACGCAGGAAATCTTCGAAGGAGTTGCAGCTAACCCTATTCACGGACAAGACGTCTCGAGTGATGCCATGAATCAACTTTCTTTTCCTGCTACTCGGCATGAAGCTTTACGTCGGCTAAAGAGCTTTCAGCCCAGTATGGGACCAAGTTACGCGAAGGGGCGTAATTATGATCTTGGACCAGGCCAGCGAAGCAATGTTTCACTTCTCTCACCCTACATCAGTAGCCGTTTAATATTAGAGGAAGAGGTAGTTCGGACAGCACTTTCCCGAGATTCTGCTGAGCAATCTGAAAAGTTTGTCGAAGAAGTTTTTTGGCGAGCGTATTGGAAGGGATGGCTGGAATTACGGCCATGGATTTGGGAAGAGTATCAATCCTCCTTGTCCGAGAAAATCGCTTGGCTATACTCTCATCCGCCTACTCATAGTGTCTATGCGTCCGCATGTGAAGGCACCACAGATTTCAGTTGCTTCAATTCTTGGGTGCAAGAACTGAAGACAACGGGATATTTGCACAATCATGCGAGAATGTGGTTTGCGAGTATTTGGATCTTCTATCTTGGACTTCCTTGGGAACTTGGTGCAGATTTCTTCTACAAACATCTTCTGGATGGAGATCCCGCAAGCAACACTCTTGGATGGCGATGGGTTGCAGGCCTCCAAACCCGAGGAAAGCAGTACATAGCCTCACCGGAAAACATAGCAAAATTCACCAAAGATCGATTCGACATGGGCGCACTAAAGTGTGCCAAAATTAAGCCCTTTATCGCTTCATCGGCCCGAGAGAAACCACCCAACGAGTACCAACCTGCTCTCCTCGAATCCAGTGGATTGATAGCCCCCTCCCTCTTACTGATCTTTGGCGAAGATCACTACCTCGAAGGCTCACCCCTAAAAGGCATGAATGTACAGTCAATTTTGGGGTTGAGCCCCAAACTCCTGGAGCCCTCTCTGGGCTTAGCAGCGAATCCACTTCAATTCAAACTATCAGCGCTTAAGGATGGGCTAGAACGGGCCGGTCAATACTTTGGACTTTCCACGGAATCCGTCGCAACACTTGATTCACTAAAGAGCAACCTCCATGAGATTCGGAGGAAGAATCTCACCGTTTCCTTTTTGCGCCCACGAGTCGGACCATGGCGGAGCCTTCTGGAGAACATTTTTAGAGATGTTGGTTTTCAACAGGGAGATTTGCGCATCTTCGAAAGGAGGTGGGATGCGGAGTTATATCCACTCGCTCAAAGAGGCTTTTTTCAGTTCAAGCGGTGCATCCCCTCGGTAATAGAAAATCTCAACCTTCATTAACCGCGCTTGGCGGATATCCCCGCCGTGGCATCAATCTTTGATGCCACTGAAGTGGTTAGTGACTTGCAAATGATGAATAAATTCCTTCAGAGCGCGTGACCGGTGAGTCTCAAGAATCCCGCCAGCTAAAGCGACAGGGGATCCCCCGTTATCTCCAGTGGGTTTCCCGTCATCGACTGCCGACTTCAGCTCAGACAAAGTCATTCCCGTATCCTCAACCTCAAATACAGGATCGTAGCCGAACCCGCCTTCGCCACGTCTCGATTCCACAATTCGCCCGTGGAGTTCTCCGCGAAAAAACAGCGGAGGGTGATCAGGTTGAACATAGCTCAAAACCGATACAAATTTTGCGCTTCGCTCTTTTACCCCCTCTAATGCAC
>JAGRAT010000088.1 GCA_020434495.1 Bdellovibrionales bacterium
TCGTAGTCGGAATCGTTGGCGATCTGAAGTTTGAGGAGGCGCTTCCAACGATAGAGAAGTATTTCGGGAGACTACCGAGAGGGGAGCGTCCCGAGCAGCCTTCTGTGGTGGAGCCTGAGCAGGCGGGGGAGCGCCGGTTCAGTGTGCAGCATGACGCGGAACCTCTTGTTTTTGCGGGATACCGCAAGCCGGTTTACCCCGATCCGAAAGAGCCCGCGATTTCACTCTTCCTTGAATATGCCATGGGGAGTCGAGTTGCGCCGCTCTACAAAGAGATAGTTTTGGAGAAGAAGCTCGCATCGTCATTCGGATACTTTGAAGCGCCAAGTGACACTTTCCCCAATCTTGTTATTTTTTATGCAGAGCCGATCGCTCCTCAGACGAACGAATCGGTATTGGCTGCGTTCGATAAGAGCTTAAAGGAGCTTCTCGCCAAGCCTGTCCCCGCGAAGCAGATGGAGATCATTAAGCGCAGGATGATGAAGGGGGCGCTGATGAGCATGAAGAGTAATATGGGGCTCGCTTCTGAACTTGCTGAGGTGGAACAGAAGTTTGGTAGCTGGAAGGTGACCATCGATTGGTATCGTCAAATGCTCGAGCTCACCCCGGAGCAGGTGAGGGCAGCGGCAATGGAGATCCTTTCAAGTGAGCGCCGGACTGTTGGGCTGTTGAGTCGAGGAACGAACGGAGCAGAATGATGCATTGCGGGAGAAGTGTGGAGAGGAGAGTGATATTGGACGTTCAACGAGCCTTGTTCTTGATTCTATTTGTGGCCTGTCTTCCCGCTTGCAGCTCTATTAAGTATCCCGAAGAGGCCGCCAGGTTTGTTAACGGTGAGCCTCAGGCAGTGGAGATCGTGAGGCCGGATGCCGAGCGATGGACGCTGCCCAATGGGTTGCAGGTGCTCTATGTAAAAGATGATGAGCTCCCGATTGTCAGTGGCACGTTGTTTGTCCCGGGCGGTACTTTTAACGAGACGAATCACCAGCTGGGCGTCGTTTCAGCCATGGGCGCGATGATGCGGATAGGTGGAACAAAGAAACTGTCTCCGGAAGCGCTTGATAGAAGACTTCGTGAGCTTGCCGCGGAGATGTCTGCTGGGTTCGGACAAGAGTATGGAACGATGTCGTTTAACGCGCTCAGTCCGGATTTCGAGGAAGTGATGATGATCTTCCGAGACATGGTAACTGATCCACGATTTGATGAGGATAGGCTTGATGTTCTAAAGACTCAGACATTGGATGGGATTCGGAGAAGAAAAGATGATCCGGGAACGATCGCGAGCGTAACGGTAGAGTATCTTCTAAGCAAAAAGTCCCCCTACGGTGGAGTGTTGGAGTCCCGAGATATTCGTAAGATTGATCGTCTCGCCTTGTTGCGAGCGCATCGAGAGTTTGTCCGTCCTGATGGTGCAACTCTTGTCGTCATAGGAGATATTGAACGGGATGAGGTCGAGCCAATTGTCGCTAGAGCCTTTGCCAAGTGGGTTCCACGAGGTTCGATGCTTCCTTCCCCAAAAGCTCCTCCTGCGGCGGCTCCTCCAGGTTTTTACTTTGTTGAGGGGGATTTTAATCAGGCGAATATCTATCTCGTATTGCCTGGTCCGGAACGATTTACCCCTGACCGACCGGCTATTCGTCTCTTGAATAACATTATTGGGGATGGATTAGATTCTCGACTCTCAAAGCACATCCGAGCAGACCTTGGGTTAGCCTACACGGTGTATGGAGTCGTCATCCCTGGCTATGAGCGTGGCCAGACTACCTTGTACATTCAAACCAAATCAGAAAGTACCTATCAGGCGTTATCTAAGGCTGTTGAGGAGATCCATCGAATTCAGAACGAGCCCCCTCCGCAGCAAGAGTTGCAGACCATGAAGCAATCTGCTCAGGCAAGTTTTGTTTTTCGATTTACCTCTCCTGAGCAGGTTTATGAACGAATGGTAGTGCTTGATATGACCAATTACCCAGAAGATTGGGATGAGACGTATATTCCAAAAACTCTGGCGGTAACCCCTGAAGAGGTGAGTGAGGCAGCCCGGAGGTGGTGGCGTACGAGTGAGTTTCGAGTCGTTGTTGTTGGGAGCAAGGAAGCGATCGATCTTGTAAAAACGCAAGTTGCGAATAACCCTGAGTTCTCTAATTTTCCTATGACGGTGCTGAAATTTGATGAGATTCCGAGGGGGAAGATATGAGCCAGCGTTTTTCATCTGCTATGAAGAGTCGTTTTGAGGTGGGCATTGTGTTCGCTCTGGTGGTGGGTCTGGCCTCTTGTGTCGGCCCGAGACCCGGTCCTGATAAGCAGGGTGAGGGAATGCTCTTAGGCGCAGCTACTGGTGCTGGAGCAGGTGCTGTTACTGGAGCGCAGATTGCGTCCACTACCGGACCAGGCATCGTTATCGGTGCGGGGTTTGGTGCTGTTGCTGGAAGTATCCGTGGTGCGATGCAAGATGAATTTGAGATGGAGTTAATGCGGTTATCTCAGGAGCTCCGTCAAGAACGTGAGCGCGCATTTGCTCATGAATTCCTCGCTGATCACTATGATAGGAGGAGGGAGCTCCATCCGAAGAGGGATATTTTCCCCTCCGACATATTCTTTCGTTCGGATGAAGTTGAGTTGCGGCCTACGGCGACTCCAATTCTCCGAGAGTTAATTCGTATTCACCAGGATCGTTTCGGCTGGTCTCGATTTTCCATCTTCTCTTATGTGAAGAGTGCTGATGACAAGAACGCATACGCCAAATATCTGGCAGAGCGAAGAGCAGAAGCCCTTGGGAATGAGTTGACGAAGCTTGGAGTTGAGGCTCGTCGTATTCGGGTTCATGGGGTGCTTGTAGAGGAGCCGGTGCTCACAGATCCACTGGATCATCCGCTGCGGTATGCTGCTGCTATTGAATTTGCCCCGATAGACACTTTTTAGCGGTGTTTTCGTCCTTTAGGTGCCTGTCCTTCTCCGTTTGTCCTTCTCCGTTTGTCCTTCTCCGTTGAGTGCCGTGTTCAGTGATCGATTGGGCTTACGTGTAATGTCGACGTGAGCGAGCTCCTCTTCGTACAGAATATGAAGTCGTTCTAGGAGCGGTAGGTTGTAATGCAACCCTCACCAGAGCCGGGCAGTATCTTCTGTTGGCCTTAGCAGCGGATTGAGCTATATCTCTATTGTGGTATGGAAATTCTCCATATAGAGAGAGCTGCTAATGAATCTAGAAAACACCTCATGTGTCGTTCTTGCCTCGAGTGACGATATTATCGCAGATATCAAAACCTCGCTTAGTCTTTTGAAGATGAATGTCCGTGGAGCGCTTGATGCTACCCGAGCAAAAGCGGAGCTCCTCGCCGGGGATCCCCCGGTTCTTGCTCTTGTTGAGGAGGATCTCCCCGGAAAGCCAGGCGAGGGATTGAGCATTGCAGATGCGATCAAGAATCACCCCACCTTAAGCGGCATTCCTGTGTGCCTTTTGAAGACCGATTTCGAAGACGGAGATGATGTTCCGGCACACTTTGATGGAGTGTTTAAGATACCGGTGGAGTTTCCCACCTTCACCCGGCAGGTGAAAAAGTTTTTTGAAGAGTTTGAAGGAGGCACCGCGTCGTCTCCGGTGAACCGATCTCCTTCGAGTCTCGGCACGGAGCAGGGGGATGGAGATGTCGGAGTTCAGGACTCGATTCCATTTGATCTTGAGAGCTCTTCCTCTGAGTCGTACGGAAAGTTGCAAAAGCCCCTGGAGCCGAGTCGGGAACACAAGACAGCTGAGACTATAGTGACAGAGAACGCGGCACGACTTTTTGACCGGAGACTGGTGCTTGCGTACGGGATTCAGCTTGCAGTGCTAGAAGCCCTCGAGCGGGATGAGGCTTTTCAGATTGCCAGTGTGTCAGAAATTCCGGAGATACTTTCACGGGTGACGGAGCGTGTTGCTTACGAATTCGATCTCTCCGGACTTCTCGAGTCACGGGAGGCTCTTTCTCGCTAGGGGTTCAGTGTCTTTGTCCTTCAGCGTGACCTTTTGCTATTTTAAAATTCCGTAGTAAATTCGTAGCGGTTATCTTTTTTAGCACCATTTTCTTGGGCCTCGTATCCAAATAGAGGAGCGCTTTGGAAGTCGGATCCGGAAGAACGCCCCCTAAGGGCCTTTTCCTTTGAGACTCGTACTTTGTGAGGATTTCTTTTGGATAGGTACTTTCCGCTTTTGTGCTCAGATTGATATCCTCAGTTCGTAGTTGGAGGGAGGACCCATGACAAAAGAAAAGAATGGAGCTGCTAGACAAGGTTCTGGCGCTCAAAACAAGAAAGCAGCACCTCGCCGCAAAACTTCCAACAAGGGGTTTACTGATGAGCAGGGGGAGATTACTTCCAGCAAAGAGCTTAAGGAGTTCTTGTTGGCGGTGCGAGATCGGATGGCTGATGACCAAGCCGCGGCCGTAAATGTGGCGAGTGCCATGAATTACGTGTTGAATATTTCGAACATCGAGGAACTGCTCGACAAAGAATCTAAGGAAGTAGCGCGTGATGTCTGGCTACGCATTAAGCAGGTTGGAGTACAGTTGAGGAACCCGCCAATACTCTTCGATGCCGATGAAGAGGTTTTTCCTCAAACTCCATAGGTTTTGGAGATTTAATTTTATCCTAGTGGCGCTTAGCGTTTCCGGGTGTGGTAGTTTTTGAGAGAAAAAACGACTCCATGCGTTAGGCGAATTCGTGTGTCTTGCGTCCGGAGGCTATAGGGGGAGAAAAAATGGCTGTTTCCAGCGGGTTACTCGTTGCGCTTGGAGCTGGTGCTGGGTTTGTCAGTGGGCTGCTTGGCATCGGTGGGGGCGTAATTTATGTACCAGCGCTCATGTATTTGGCTGGAATCCCGATACACCTCGCAATTGGAGTTTCGCTTGCACTTATCGTTCCTAGCGCCGCAGCTGGAGCCTTCAAGCACTTTCTCGCCGGGAATATCGACTTCCCCATGGTGTTTATCATTGCTCCGGCATCAATTCTCGGAGCTTTTCTTGGTGCGTATTGTAGTTCAAATCTCCCAGCACCTGTTCTCAAGAAAGCCTTTGGGGTGTTCTTGATTCTCATCGGCACAAACACCGTGCTCGGAATCAGTGAGAAGTTTAAGTTGAGCAGTGCGGGAGCAGGTGATGATGGGCGGAGTGCCATGGTAACTCTCCAACCCTCAGAAATTATCGAAATAGACGAAGATATGGATCTTATGGGCTCCTCGAATGACGAGGAGAGATCACTTTCCCCTATTAGTTCCAAAATGCTCCCAGCGGGTTCAAAATCACCACAGCGTTCACAAGAGCAATTTGAAGATATTGAGCTGGATTAGCAGTGCAGTAGAAGGCAGTGCAGTAGAAGGCAGTGCAGTAGAAGGCAAAAACCAGTTAACTCAAGAATGCCGCTACGCGAGAATGAAGCTACGCGAGAAGATCGCCTAACGTAATGCCGTACTTCCTGAGCGTTCCTTGAACTCCGAGCTTGTCGATAGTTCGCATCACCCGAGTTGAAACCTTAACAGTTACATATCGTCCACCATTTGGGCTCTCAGGATCTGAAACAAAAAGTCTTCGGTTCTGAAGATTGGGCTTAAAAAGGTGCTTCGTGCGGTTTTTCGCATGGCTGACCCGGTGTCCAAACTGACCCTGCTTACCTGAAATCTTGCAACGACGTGCCATAACTATTCTCGATTATTGAAGTTATCTATTTTGAAGCAACTTTTGCAGTGGGGAAGTATGCCAAAGAGTAAGGGGAAAATCCAATGAACTACTGAAAAAAACAGGAGAAACTTACCAAATTTCTCAATCAGCGACGGTCCGGGAAGGGGGAGGGCTAGGACTGAGACTACGGCTAGGGTTAGGATTAGAGCAAAATTTATAATTTGGGGGGAGATATGCATCACCATACCTGGAATTTCTGGCGAATTCTCCTTGGGGGAGTCTGTCTTTTAACAGTGGTGGCCTGTCAGTCGGGGGGAGGCGAAGAAAAATCTACTCCTAAGGCCCAAGCAGTTACCACATTTGGCAAGTCTGTTGAGGCAGCAGAGGATCTTTCTGATTCCTCTGACAAGAGAAATGAGGAAGTAGATCGCCAAGCTGACCAGCTCTTTTCCGATGAATAGGTAGCCCCCATCGATGATCGGGCCAAGGGCTGAGTGGCAGGTAGGTACCGCTTTGATGCTTCAATATCGGTAGTGGATTGATAAAACTGAAGTAATCTCCAAAAGTTCGAAAGGGTCTTCGGTCAACAAGGCCCGCGGAGTGTTGCAGTGATATAATCACCCATAAGACATGAAGGTTTTTATGGAGGGTTGTAGTGCAACGACTTTGGGTTGTGCAGCTGCTTCGAATTTTTTCGCTTCCGTTTTTGGCAATCGTTCTTTCAAGTTGTGCCATTAGCTCCCTATCCTCTCACTATCAAGGACCAGAACCGCGTTCGCAGGAGCTTCTTGATTACTATTCTCACCAGAACTCTTATGATTGGTATGAAGAGAGTCCTCAAGAGCATCACAACCGAGTATCCATATCGCGCGTATTGCTAAGAAGCTCATACGGGAGTGTGGTTCTCGATTACTATGCTCACGAAAAGCAAACAGACGATCTCGTGTTGGTTTTCCCAATGCTTGGTGGTCGAATGGAACTCGCCACGCATTTCGCAGGCTATCTTGCCCGTTTCGGAGTTGATGCGGTTATCATTCACCGAGATAACGATTTTAAAAATCCACAGAACTTTCGACATTTCGAAGAAGTTGTCCGACGCGACATTATCCTCAATCGGATTGTAGTTGATTACTTTCAGGATCATCACGGGAAGAAAGACTTTGGAACCTTTGGAATAAGTCGCGGTGCAATCAGTGCCGCGCTTGCCGCGGGAGTAGATGATCGGCTCCAGTACAATGTGTTCGCATTGGGGGGATCTGATATCGTTGGCCTATTTAAAGATTCGGATGAGAGAAAGATTCGTCGCTATGTAAACCAAGCAGTGGCCGCCGAGGGGATTGATGAAGCCACTTTCTATACGCAGTTTGGTGAGCAGATTAAGTCCGATCCGAAGTACCTTGCCAAGCATATCGATGCGAAGCACACCCTGATGATACTTGGAGTATTTGACAGCACGGTGCCGATTAAATATGGCGAAGAGTTTCGAACTGCGTTGGGCGATCCAGAAACCATCTATCTCCCCACCGGGCATCGAACGAGCGGACTCTATACGCAGTATATTAGCTTGGTGCCACCAGCCGCTGACCCTGGACTCGGACTATTTCCGGTTGACTATTTGGAATCGGAGACGTTGGACTTCTTCCGTCGCTCATTTGGACATAGCGGCTTTGATCTTAAGCTCATGTTGATGCGAATAATTCAAAGTCCCATCAATCTTATCGTCGACCTCTTTGAGTAATAGAAAGCAGCGCCTCGCGTTCAGCTATCAAACTCCTCTTCTCGTTGTGGAAGATAGAGTCTGACGGTGGTTCCGACTTCAGGTTCCGATTCAATATCGAACCAGCCACCGAGAGATTGCATAATGCTAAACACCTGAGGGAGTCCTAGTCCGAATCTCTTTTCAAGTGGCCAGGTAGAATAGCAGGGGACCAACTCATTACCAAAAGTCTCTAGAGCCATCCCAATGCCATAATCTTTAACCTCAATCACCACCTTCCAACCTGGAGTGGAGTTGGGATTGAAGCGTTCGGGAAGCTCCTCGTATTCAAGGCGCGTAGCAACATTGATTATTCCACCTTCAGTTGAGGCTATCACGGCATTTGAAACTACCTGTTGAAAGGCGAGCTGGAGAGCTGTCTCGTCAACCATAGAGTGCAAAGGAATCGGTGAGAAGTTTCTTACAATTCGAATCTTCTTAAGAAAGATATCGCGTGAGGTGTTGAGAATTCGAGAAAGAGAGCTCTCAATATGGCAATCATACAGCGCATCAATCGGTGGACGAGCAAAGTGTTCCAATCTGGAGAACTCTCGAACGGTGAGTAGGTGTTGATCGTATAGCTTGAGTAGCTCTTTCTCTGTCTGATGTGGGATCCCAGAGTTTGAAAGAGAAAATTGAAATCCTTGTGAAACTTTTGCTAGTTCGGGAAAAAATGATTCAACGATTAAATGACATGCGTATTGGAGTCGTGCCAACGACAGTCTTGATTCCTCTTCGCTTCGGCCATCCTCTAGGAATTTTGAATTCGATGGTGAGCAAGTCGAAAGAGAAGTTTGGTGTGAACCTTGAATGTGGTGAGTTCTGTTAAAGAGCTGCATGCCGAACTGAATGGTACTATTTAAGCTGAAATCATCAATCGGTTTTGCAAGGAAACCCAAGGAGTACGTATCGATCGCAGCTGATAAAGTCTCTCTGTCGGTGTATGCCGAAGTGAATATTGAGGGAATTCGGAGGTTTCTATAGAGAATTTCTGCGGCATGAATCCCATTCATTTCCCCAGCGAGATTGATATCCATCAGCACGAGATCTGGATTGAATTCCACTGCAAGTGGGAGTAGCTCCTCAGCGGATTCGGCTCGTCCGAGAACTGTATGACCGAGGCGCTCAACCCGACTCATCAGTTCGCGAGAAACGAGCACTTCATCTTCGCAAATCATAATCCCAAGCTGATCACTCAAGTTGAATCTCCAACCAAATAATTGATAAAGAGGGTTCGGCAAATGCGAGCTCAGTTATATGGCAAAAGGCGGTACCGCAATTGACAGAACAGCAAAACAAGCCAACTAGAAAAATAGCAGCATAGCTGCAGACATCGGCGCCAAATCGGGGAAAGAGACCTTCATACTCACTTTATGATGCCAGCTCTTCGGTCTTGAGAGAAGTAAGGGAAACTCGCATTGATATTGATCTGGATCAGGTTTTCGCGAGATCTCTTAGTCTCGCTCTGTCGCAAACGGTGATCTTTCTTCGACGACCGAGTTTTAAAATCTTGTCTTTCTCCAATAATTTTGTGATTCGAACAATAGTTTCAACGGCAGATCCGGTAATGTCAGCAAGATCTTGTCGAGATATTTCAATTGAATATTCGTGCTCGACTGCACCATCGCCATCTTGAGGACTATCCTCAGGTGCATTTTGAGGCAGCAATGAATAAATGGCATTAGCTACTCGAGTGAGCACCTGACTATGTGCTATGGCTCCTGCAAGTAGATGAGTCCTTCGAAGTCGGGCGATAACGTATTCGCAGAACAGCCGGGCCATGTTCGGGTGAGAATCAAGCAGAAGGAGGAACGTCGCACGAGGAATCCAGAGAAGCGAGGAATCTAGTTGTGCTCTTACGGTCAGTGGCGCGGGACCACGTTCCAGAGCCGCAATGAGACCGAGTAGGTCGCCAGCACACAAAAGCTCCACGAGGAGTTCTTTCCCACTATTTGATGGAGTGAAGAGAGACACTCGCCCGCTAGCAACTATAAATGGATCGGCATCTCTTTTCCCCGCTCGCAAAATCTCTGTTCCAACCGACACGCGCTGAAAGGTGCAAGAGTCGGCAAAAAGACCGATCTCAATCGGTGTGAGTTCCGAGAAAAAATCGAGTGATTGCAAATACTCTGTAATATCAGAAAGTGAACTTCCCTGCATATCTGGGCGCGATTGGGAAGAAGGAGGCGCCTTTTCGGAATGGTTTTCGATTCTGTCTGCTCCAGAAAATTGAGGTACGGAACGTTTTGAAAGAGCAATTTGCAATGCCGCATGTAGCTCAAGGGCTTCAAACGGCTTTAGAAGATAGGCTTCGGGTTCCACTATTCTTGCTCTATCTAAGGTTCGAACGTCGGAATGAGATGTAAGGAAGATGATTGGCAACTGCAGATTGTCTCGCAAATGTGCCGCAGTCTTAATGCCGTCGAGTGGGCCTTCCAAGGTGATGTCCATAAGAGCGATGTCAGGTTGATATTCCTTGGCGAGGGTAATGGCGTCACTTCCCGAGCCCGTCGGCCCAACTACATCATAGCTGTACCGCTCGAGGGAACGTGAGATGTGGAGAGCCGAGATCCCTTCATCTTCTACTATGAGGACTTTTGCATTCTTCAATACTCACTTCGCTCCACATTCTTCTTAGACTATTTATCCCCCGCTTCGACAGAAAAACTCAAGGTGAACTTGGTTCCGGCTTCTGCTTCTATCCTTAGTTCTCCTTTAAGCTGAGTAACGAGAGAGGAGATGATTTCAAAGCCAAGAGTTTGTTCTGAGCTCGGATCGAAATTTTCGGGCAATCCTTTTCCATTATCAGCAACCGACAGGGAAATCCTCTCGTCCTGGCTTCGAAGAGAGATAAAAATACATCCGGACTGATGTCCACTGAACGCATGTTTAAGGGCATTCCCCACAAGCTCGTTGAATATCAGGCCGCAGGGAATTGCCTTATCAACCGAGAGGGAGATCTGTTCGGCGTCTACGACGATAGAATGCCTAGAGTCAGGAACAAGAGTACGAGCAAGCTGAGTGCCCATTTCCTTTATGTAGGCCGAAAAATCAATTCCAGAAATCTGAAGGTCCTGGTACATACGCTCATGAACTAGCGCCATGCTTCGTACCCTTCTTTCACTCGCGAGCAGATGTTCACGACTTTCTGCTTGCTTGCTTGACTCTGCCTGCAGACGGAGTAGGCTCGAAATTACTTGAAGATTGTTCTTTACCCGATGGTGGACTTCTCGCAGAAGAAGTTCCTTCTCTTGGAGAGACTTTTGAATCTCCTCATTTCTTCTTTGAAGTTCGGCGAGATGTTGTTGACGTTGAAGGGCGTAAAGAATGACTCGCTCCAGTAGTGAAGAATCGAAATCTCCTTTGACGAGATAGTCTTGAGCACCGAGCTGCAAGGCTCTTACTCCGGTATGGATGTCAGAAAGAGTAGTTAGAACAATTACGGGAGTCTCGGTTACCTCATCCAGAAATTTTGATAATGTATCAAGCCCATGAGAGTCTGGTAGACCAAGATCCAGGAA
>JAGRAT010000089.1 GCA_020434495.1 Bdellovibrionales bacterium
GTATCGACCTAGCTGCTGAACTGTCCGACAAATATGGAGCCGCGATTCTGTTCACTTGTCAAAATGCTTCTTCAAAGACTCTTGCAAAAATTTCCAAATTAGGACCGTTGGGCGTCATCAGTTTTCCTATAGAATCAAACCAAGCTTCGATAATAGTAAAGCTTGCCCTTTTGCGGGAACGAAGTAGTCAAGAAAATTTTTTTTCTCTCAGGTCGACTCCCTCGTTGAATTCTTCAGATCAGGATTTGTTTCGCCGACTTCCTCCCTTTGATGAGCTCGCGAAGTCGCTTCGGGATGAACTATGCCTACTCTCTAACAGAAAAGTAGTCGCTTCAGGTGCCCAGCTTATCGGTGAACTCGAGGAAGAAGTGCCCGCGTTCATCCCCCTTTCCGGGCGCCTCGCGATGAAAAAGATAGGCGCAAATGGAAAAGTCCTTATCGCTCATTATCTTGTACCGGGAGATGTGTTTCAGATAATTCTGAGTCTACAAGATGCTCCATTTCCGTTTTTGATTACCGTGGAGCGAGAAAGCGAAATACTAATACTACCGAAGCAGCGGTTGCAGACCATACTTTTTGAGAATCCTAAACTGTATGAGAGTTTTACTCGAGTTCTGCAAGAGCGGTTGTTCCGTTCAGAGGAACTATCGAGAGCAATTGCATACGATAAGGTTGAAGAAAGAATTGCGATGGTACTATCCCTTCTTGCCGGGCGTATCGGGAGCTATAACAGAGGGGAAGATGAGTACCAGATTGATCTCACCCGCAATGAGCTGGCAGATCTTGTCGGAACGTCGACCGAAACGGCGATTCGCATAACGCGACTTCTTGAAGACGAGAAGATTTTAGATCTCTCTGAAGCGTCGAAGATTAGGATTCTCGATCTAACGAAGCTCGAAGAGAAAACCTCGTCGCTGCTCATTCAAATATAAACTATTCCAGCAAATATTTTGTATCTGAGCGCCCGTATGATCTTCATCATAGCGTATCGGTACGTCATTGATAATCTTTTGAGATGAAGGAGGACCAATGATCTATCCAAAACTAACTTTTCTTACCATCGCATTTCTTGCTCTCTTTCCATTTGGGATCGATGCACAGGAGTGTTCGGTGAATAGTTTAAATTCATCGCAGAATTCGGCTGGAGCAGCTATCGCTGAACAGTTTGCAATTGCGGGGCAAGTGGATGATGTTTACCAAGGGAGACGTCTGAGGGCACTAAAGAGACGTGTTCTGGTCGAATCCAACATTGCGATTCAACAGCTTTACGATATTGTTCCGAGTGCTACAAGTGGATGTGTGAACACGTTGTCGTGTATTGAAGTGGACAACTATCCTCGAATAGAGGAGGTCTACAACCAAGTGCTACAAAATCGGAGAGTAATTCTCCGTATGATCAGGATAGCTCAACGGAGGGCGAGGCGTCGCGGTGATCTAAAATCGAGGCGATTGCTGTTTCGGTTGAGTTATAAACTCGCTATAGCCTCTGAGGGGGCAAAGGAGGAGCTTCGACAACTTCCGTATTCGTCGCTAATCTGTTTTCCAACGTAATTGACTCGATCCTGGTATTCTCAGAAACGAGATGGGAGTGACGTTTGCTACTGATCATCTTGAGAGGACTCGCTCAGTCCAAACTTTTGCAGCCGGTAACGGAAGGAGCGAAAGTTCATCCCGAGAAGCTCAGCGGCACGTTTCTTCACCCCATCACTCTGCTGCAGGGCCATCTGAAGGTACTGCTGCTCGATCGTTGAGAGAATATAATCCAACTGAACTGGTAGGATAACGTCATCGCGGATAATGATCTGTGTCGCGTCACTTACCGGTAGTGGCTCGGGATTTCTCACTGTGTCTGGTAGGTGTTCGGGAAGAATTGCCTCTCCGCCCATGACCAGCGCGCGTTCAAGGATATTCTCTAGTTCCCGGACATTCCCGGGGTAAAGGTAATCCATTAGGCACTGCACCGTTTGCGGAGGGACCATCGGGATTCTTGAGCCGTGGGCAAGTCTTTTGAGAATTGACTGGATAAGGAGCGGGATGTCCTCTTTGCGGTCTCGTAGAGGTGGGAGATTCATGTGAATGACGTTCAGTCGGTAATAGAGGTCTTCTCGAAAGTTGCCATTCATTACCTCCTCTCGCAAATCTCGATTTGTTGCAGCGATAATACGAACATCAATATGAACGTTCTCAGTTCCGCCAACTGCTCGGATGGTTTTCTCTTGAATGGCTCGAAGCAGTTTCGCTTGCATTGAGAGCGGCATCTCACCTATCTCGTCCAAGAAGATGGTTCCCCCAATAGCTTGAACAAACAATCCTGGATGGTCTGCGACCGCATCAGTGAAGGCTCCCTTTTTGTGTCCGAAGAGTTCGCTTTCCAGGAGTTGCTCGGGTATGGCCCCACAGTTAACCGGAATAAACGGACCTTGTGACCTTCCACTCTGCAGGTGTAATGCTTTTGCCACGAGCTCTTTCCCAGTGCCTGATTCGCCCGCAATGAGCACCGTTGCATCTGAACTGGAAACGCGATCGATGAGCTGAAAAAGCTTTTTCATCACTGGGCTCTCTCCGACAAAGCCGGCTAGCTTTACGGATGGTGCTTCCTCGTTCGATTCGTCCTCTCCGGCTAGTGCGCGAGCCATTCGTTCTTGCAAGGCGAGCTGCTCCTCTACAGAGCGGAGTTGAGTTACATCTTGGAAGAGAAGGTAGGTTGCAACACCTTGATTTCCCTCTCCGCCTCGCTTGCTCCGGTGAAAGATCACTCGTCTCGGAGCTTCGCCTTCGGTCATTCCGCGAAGAGATACTTCATCCCAAGTATTGTATGAAGATAATGATTGTTCGAGGCCAAAGCGGTCCTGAAAGTGGTAGCTGAGCTCTTCGGAGTTTTTCCCTAGGAGCATGTGAGAGGATTCCCCGAAGAGCTTTTCAGCGGCTCTGTTAACGGCCGAAACGATGCCACGTTCATCAATGACGATGACTGCTTCCGCCATTCCCTCAATGAGGAGGGAGAAGTCCTTCCGCAGACTCTCAGCCGCCATCCTTGAGAGTTGAGCTTTTTCGAGCGATGCGAGCAAGGAGTGGCGAACTTTTGTTGTTCCTCGGTGAATGAGAAACAAAGCCAATGTGACTCCAAACCACTGTAGAAACAGACGAGCGGTAGTAAGCGCCTCCACTCCACTTGGAGATGGTTGCAGTTCATGAATGACGCAAAGGAGGAGGTAGAGCCCGCTGGATAATGCCCCAATAAGTAGAGAGCTTCTTCCCATGAGAAATGTGGCGGCTATCATCTGAAAGGGGAGAAAGAGGAATACGAAGGGGCTATGAGGACCTCCGCTAATGTAGAGAATGCAGGAAACTACAATGCAGTCGAAAACGAGTTGAAGTCCGAGAAAGCGATTGGTTGGAGGGGTGCTACGAGACCAAGCCGCAAGTACCCCGTTTACGAAGAAGAGGAACGCAAACCCGGTAAAAATCCACTCCGAGGTTCCTGCCGTTTCGGGCTTAAAGATAAAGGTGATAACTGTTGAGGCGAGCAAGCCAACCGAAACCATCGCGGTCCGAAGCGCGATGAGCCATGTGGAAGCGATGGACGGATGTAGGGTGACAAGTTCAGCCGTGGCTTGATCTCGCTCCAACATCTGGCTTTTTCGCTCCCTGTTCATGAGTTCCTAGCTTCAAATAACGAGGAGTTTAAGCAGCGAGGAATCGTCCGCTTCTTCTCCCTTGTATGCCCTGCACCTTTTTGGAGAGAGTAGCGCTTCAACGAAGCGCCCCATCTTCCAAAGTACTAGTTCACTACAGATCCCATTTTGAAGATTGGGAGGTACATAGAAACAACCAATCCCCCAATGATGACTCCAAGAAACAGAATCATAAGAGGTTCTATGAGCTGCTTCATTGCGCCAACCGCGTTATCAACCTCGTCTTCGTAAAAATCGGCAATTTTTTGGAGCATGGCATCGAGCGCCCCGGTGGATTCACCCACTCCGATCATTGAAATAACCATAGGAGGGAATACGACTGACTCATTGAGTGGCTCAACGATACTTTTTCCTTCTGATATTGCTACTCGACAACGCTGCACGTCAGTCTCTACCACCTTGTTCCCCGCTGTTTTTGCACAGATAGCGAGGGCATCGAGAATCGGAACGCCGGAGCTAATCATGGTCCCAAGGGTCCGAGTAAATCGTGCAACAGCAACTTTCTTTATGATATCTCCGAAAACCGGAAGTTTAAGAAAGATTGGATGCATGACTTCCTTCCCGCGCTCGGTGTTTAGGAACTTGAAGAATCCAAAAATGCTTAGCCCCAATCCCCCAAAGATGAAGTACCAGTAAGCGACAAAGAAGTTCGAGATATTGATCACGATCTGGGTCGGAAGTGGTAACGACGCACCGAAATCTGAAAAGAGTTCTGCGAAAGTCGGAATTACGAATATGAGAAGTACGGAAGTTACAATGACTGCTGCGGAGACGACGACAGCTGGATAGATCATGGCTGTCTTCACCTCTCGCTTGAGCTTCATCGATTTTTCCATCTGCTGAGCAAGTCGCTCAAGGATGATGTCGAGAATACCACCGCTTTCTCCCGCAGTGACCATGTTGGTGTAAAGCGGATCGAAATTTTTCGGAAATTTCTCCATCGCTTCAGCGAGAGTTCCCCCAGCCTCTACGTGCTCTTTTACTCCGAGGAGGACGTTGTTGAACGCTTTGTTGTCAGTATTCTTTGCCAGAATATCTAAGGCTTGAACGAGTGGAAGACCCGCGTCAACCATTGTCGAAAACTGTCGAGTGAAGATAACGATATCTTTGGGTGTTACCTTTGGACCCATTCCGGGAATAGCGATCTCCATGTCGAGACCCTTTCCCTTCTCTTTGATCTTCTTTGCGTTTGGCGTGATCTGCTGACGCTTCAGGGAGTTAAAAACGGCCTGAATGTTACGGGCCTCCATTTCCCCTTTCACTTTTTTGCCAGCGACGTTTGTTCCTTCATAAACAAAAACAGGCATTGTCGGCTCCTCGTCTAAACGGTTGAAATCTTTTCACTTCACTATTGAGAGCAATTTCTCCTCCAATGAAGGAGTGTTGCTAACTGTCTAAAATTATTCGTCGGAAGCGGTGACTCGAAGTATCTCTTCGACAGTTGTTACCCCTTCTTTCAGTTGTCTATTTCCCGCACCTCGCAAAGTTATCATGCCAAGTCTCATGGCCTCTCTCTTCAGTTCGGTTGTTGATGCCCCATTCAGAACAAACTCCTTCAACTCTTCTGACATGGTCATGATCTCGTAGAGGGCAACTCGTCCCTTGTACCCGGTATTCGAACAGCGATCGCATCCTTTTCCTTGGAATGTCTCGAGGTGAGCAGCCTCTGCGGCAGGAATCCCGATACTTACCAGCACTTCTGGATTCAGTTGGACTGGCTCCTTGCAGTTTGAGCAGATTCGACGCGCGAGTCGCTGGGCGACAATACAGTTGATGGAGGATGCGACGAGAAATGGCTCGACCCCCATGTTGAGCAGTCGTCCAACGGTTGATGGCGCATCATTGGTGTGAAGTGTTGAGAGTACAAGGTGACCGGTGAGAGATGCTTTGATCGCTATTTCTGCGGTTTCGTAGTCTCGAATCTCACCAACCATGATTACGTCAGGATCTTGTCGAAGGAATGCTCTGAGAGCTGCGGCAAAGTTAAAGCCGATGTCATCATGCATTTGCGCCTGGTTGATTCCAGCAAGGTTAAATTCTACCGGATCTTCTGCTGTACTGATGTTGGTGGTGACCTTATTGAGTTCAGCAAGAGCTGAGTACAGTGTAGTAGTTTTTCCCGATCCTGTTGGCCCGGTTACGAGGACCATTCCGTATGGCTTAGCAATTGATTCTTGAAACTCTTCCAGTTGCTGCGGTTCAAATCCGAGTTTTGTCATGTCCAATTGCAAATTGGACTTGTCGAGGAGTCGGAGTACGACTTTTTCTCCAAAGAGCGTTGGCAAGACGTTGACTCGGTAGTCCATCTCTCGGTTATTCCCGAGCTTTAATTTGATACGACCATCTTGAGGGAGCCGCCTTTCGGCAATATCGAGATCTGCCATGATCTTCATACGCGAAGTGAGCGCGTTTTTGAGCTTTAACGGTGGCTTCATGATTTCATAGAGCACGCCGTCGATCCGAAATCGTACGCGAAATTTCTTCTCGTAAGGTTCAACGTGAATATCTGACGCCCCTTTTTTGATCGCATCGGTAAGAATAGCGTTTACCAACTTTACTACGGGAGCATCCTCCGTAGCTTTTTCTAGCTCATTGACGTCAACATCACCGTCTGTATCAACGACTTCAACATCCTGATCCTCGTAGGCATCAAGGATGCTGTCGTATTCTACTTGTTTCTCAAAGAGCTTTTCCTGCTTCTGTTTTAAGGCGGAAGACTTCGCCAAAACGACCTGGATATCGAGGCCGGTAATAAACTTGATGTCGTTAAGTGCTACAAGATTCGATGGGTCGACCATCGCGACTTTAAGACTGGAGCCTTCTTGCACGAGCGGAATGAGTCCGTGCTTAACTGCGAGGTTTTGCGGGATGAGGTTTAATATCTCATCATCAATCGAGAACTCTTCAAGCTCGATAATCGGTACACCGTACTGATCGCTCACGATCTCGGCGATATCATCTTCAGAAACAAATCCAAGCTGAGCGAGGAAGACTCCAATAAAGCCACCACCTGCAGCGGTTTGCGCTTCTTCAGCTTTTTTATACTGTTCTTCGGAGATCGCCCCAGTTCTAATGAGGAGCTCTCCAACCCGAGAAGTCATGCACCCTTCCTTTTTTGGTGGCCAACCAGTTTTCTGCGTAGAGCAATATCGTCGCTCCTGTCGAGCAACCTCTCTCATGCTTCTTCGTAAGAGAAATCGTCAGGAGTACTTGATAACTTAACGAGAACTGTCAGGGGCGGTGACAATTCTTGACGAATTCGGGAAAAACTGAGGAAATACAGTAGGTAAGCGACTCGATGCAGATGGCACGCTGGGGCTCGTGTGCCGTAAATTGCCTCCCACCGAGTCCTGGTGGTTCACGGGGCACTACATTTGTGAGTCCTGGTGGTGACATGGCTTTGCAATAGGTGCCGAGTAATGATCGCAATTCACTTCTATGTCATTGTGAAGCTTCAGTATTTGTTGTCCCTCCGGGGGACCTACCGGCAACTTGAGTTGCCTTCGGTATAGTTGTCGAGCAGATGAGCAGTCGAAGCGCTAAATCAAAAGATATGAAATCAAATGGCAAGGGCTCGTCCCGAGTCAAGGAGTCGAAAGCGCTCAATAGGGACGACTCTAAAGCGGCCGCCCAAGGAGAGCCCCTCACTCCGGCGGTTCGTAATACCTCCGTGGTTCCCTTCGATTCTCTTACCGCCTACATGCGTGAGATTCGTAGGTACCCGAAGCTCACAAGAGAAGAGGAACATGAGCTGGCGGTTCGGTACAAGGAAGATAAGGACATTGAGGCGGCGTATTCTTTGGTCTCCAGTAATCTTTGGCTGGTTGTAAAACTCGCTAAGGAATATGAGCGCTCGGCCCGAAATCTTCTTGACCTCATTCAAGAGGGGAATATCGGTCTGATGGAAGCAGTTAAGAATTACGATCCATACCGTGGTGTTCGTTTTCCCTCGTACGCGGTTTGGTGGGTTAAGGCGTTCATAATTCGGTACATGATTGCGAATTTGCGCATTGTGAAAGTTGGGACCACGCAGGCCCAGAGGAAACTCTTCTTCAATCTTCATAAGGAGAAGGAGAAGCTCGAGCGAATGGGTATATATCCGGGACCGAAGTTGCTCGCGGAGAAGCTGAATGTGAAGGAGAGCGAGGTCGTTGAAATGGAACAACGGCTCGGGTCTCCGGACCTAAGCGTCGATGCGCCGCTCTCTCCGGATGATGAAGGGGGAGGAAGCCTTCTCGGGGTGCTTGCGAGCGGAGAACTCTCGAGTGAAGAGCTCGTTGAACGTAAGGAACGTGCCGAGTTTATTCGAAAAGGGTTTGATGACTTTGCAGAGACGCTAAAAGATAGAGAGCGGATTATCTTCCAAAAACGTATGCTTAGTGAGGAGAAGGCGACTCTGCAGGAGCTCTCAGATGAATTAAGCATCAGTCGGGAGCGAGTTCGGCAGATTGAAAATCGGGTAAAAGAGAAGCTCCAAAAATTTTTCTCTGAACGGTTGGATGAGCAGGGCGAAGAGCTCGATCTATAGGGGAAGCAGATCTTCATGAATGCGAAGAAAGTTGAACGAAGAGATCAACGTGGGCGAATTAGCATCACCGTAATTTTAATTGTCGTTATCGTTGCTGCTTTTGTTCCCGTAGCCGTGCTCGGATGGCAGGAGATCTACCAAGGTTTTCTCGAGCGTTCTCAACCGATTATTTCGATTGAAAAACCGCGGGGGATTGGAAAGGCCCCGGTTCGTCTTGTTATCGACTTTGAAGACAACGGCGCAGGGTTAGACGAAATTGTTGTGCGGGTAACACAGAAGGGGATCACCCGTGAGTTGGAACGTCAGTCCCTTGGTGGTGCTGCGAAGAAAAGCGTTACCTTACATTTGCCTGGAAGAGAAAGTGGATTCGAAGAGGGAGTGGTACAGTTTCAGGTGCGAGCATTCGATCGCAGCCTCTGGAGCAATACCACCGAAGAGAACTTTGATTTAACGGTAGATTATCGTTCTCCAGCTATTGAAGTGCTCTCCGATCAACACAATGCCCGAGTGGGTGGTGTGCAGCTGTTAATTTACCGCGCGGTGGATGAAACGCTAAGTATTTCTGGGGTGAAAGTCGGTAGAGAGACCTTTATTGGGTATCCAGCAAGACTGTTGGATACCGATCTGCAAGACACCGATCTGTTTGCCGTCGTCTATGCGATTCCCCTTCGCTCTGGTAATGGAGAAAGTCCTACGCCAAAGGTTTTTGCAGATGATGCCGTGGGGAATACTCAACTGGTAGATTTCTACTCGAAAGAAACCGAACGTAAGCTGAGGCCGAGAAAAGTTGAACTTTCAGACACCTGCTTGAGATCTCAGGTTCACCCACTGGCCGAGCAATCCCTCGCTGTACTGACGGATCTTCTTGCTCCTGGGGAAGAGCGCTATCAATTTCAAACTGGAGCAGGGAGCCCGGCGAGGTATCTCGAAGAGTTCAAATTGCTTAATGAAGATCTTCGTCCGGTCAATGATTCTCGACTTGCTACGGTAACGAAAGGGACTCGATACCAGCGTTACTGGGACCAAGCTTTTCTCGCTCAAGCCGGAACGGTTAGGTATGGGAGTGGGGAGCGACTTGCTTTTTTTGGTGCTGGTCGGGTCATCTCGGATCTCCCCCATATCGGATATTTTTATCGAGAGAGATTTGCTGGACAAGAAGTTGTTGCCGCAAACAGTGGCATAGTGGTCCTTGCTGCGGCGGAAGGGGTATATGGGCAAACGATAGTCATTGACCATGGACTCGGTGTCTTCTCGATTTATGGGCATCTCAGCAAGATTGATGTTGCGCGTGGTGACACGGTAGAGATTGGTGACATCATTGGCGAAATGGGGAAAACCGGATTAATCTGTGAGAGTGGTGTCTTTTACCAAATGCGGGTACAAGGAGTCCCTGTAGAGCCTGCGGAATGGTTAAGTCGAGCTTGGTTTAATGACCATATTGAGGGAAAGGTTCGACGAGTGAAGCAACTGTTGGGGATAACCACCCCATCTGCCTTTTGATATGTGTGGTGAGTTAAACGGATTGTACGGTGAATAAAGTTTTTATCAGCTTGGTAGTTCTTTTTTTCGGTCTTGGAACCATTCTTGTCTTTATGGCGATGCAGACCAATACCGCTTCTGTCTTTACTCCCTCAGAATTATCGAAGGCCGCGGCGAATCATTCCATTCCTCGAGTGCGAGTTGTTGGAAAAGTGGCCGCGGAGAAGCTTGAGTACCAAACCGAACCAGCTATTAAACTTACTTTTCAAATAGAAGACCCTGAAGGGGATGCTCACGGCAAGGTGGCGGTCTCTTACAATAAGTTGATGCCGGATATGTTTGCTCCGGGACGCTCAGTTATCATAGATGGACAATTTCGAGATGGTATCGTTTACGCGGACAGTTTAATGACCCAGTGTCCTTCAAAATATGAGCCGCCATCTCCAACTAAGACAACGGATGCTCCCAAGGTTCAAAGTGATCCATATAATCGATACAAGCCAGAGGTTGGTACTGGCATGTCCGAAGGTTAGATCGAGAAGAATTAAAGCAGGAAAGAGTTAGGAGTACGATGAATTTTTTTGGAAATTTTAGTTTAGCTCTCGCCTGGTGTGCCGCACTTTCTGGAATGATTTTCGGAATTCTTGGCGGGGGTGGTCTCCTGAAAAGAGCGGGAGTTCCTGGTGCTTATACAACAGTATCCCTACGTTCCTTACAGCTTGTGACCATCGCCACGACAGCCTCGATATTTGCTCTCGCATATGGATTCTTCACCGCTGATTTTACTAACCAGTATGTGTGGCAGTTTTCCAATCGCGATATGCCCTCAATTTACCGAGTCTCGGCGATTTGGGGAGGCATGGATGGTTCAATGCTCCTCTGGTGTTTCTTTCACTCCTTGAGTGCTGGAGTTCTTAGCTTGGGGCATAAGAGCTTTCCAAGAAAACTTGCTCCTTGGATGCTGTTTACTCTACATCTGTCGCTCTTCTTTTTTCTCTCCATTGCGTTTCTTCTGACAAATCCTTTTCGCCATATTCAAGCTCCATTCATTCCCCCGGATGGTAATGGGCTGAATCCACTTCTTCAGAATCCTTACATGGCGATTCA
>JAGRAT010000008.1 GCA_020434495.1 Bdellovibrionales bacterium
TGGTTGGGGCGACAGGTCGCGTATGGGGTTTGGATTTAAAGCAGGGCACAGAGGCGGAATTTCAAGAAATTGCGAGGCTCAGAAAGAACTGCATAACAATTCAGATAGTCGCTTTATCAACAGGCGAGATCGTTACTTTGAATAGCGAAGGAGATTTGGAGGTACTCAGAAACACTGGAAAAGAGAACGAACGGGAAACAGCGCAGCTTATTTCTCCGAAACTCACCAAGGCGCCATCCTTCGTTATGCCACTAAAAGGTGGCGGGTTCATACTCTCTCGAGATTCAAGGGAAATTGAAATCTGGAAGGCACGGGATACGAATCATGGGATAGATTACACGCTAAATTCTTCTCTCGTTCTGAGTGAGAGCCCTTCTCACATTGAGGAGTTACCAGGCGACAGACTCGCGATTGGATTTCCTTCAGGCTTGATTTCCATCACGAGTATGGTTAGCGGTAAAACCGAAGAGCTATGGCGATGCCAGAATGACTATGAAGTGACCGCTCTAAAACTCCTCTCGGATGGAACGTTGCTAGTAGGAGAGGGCTGTTATCGCTCCTACATGGATCCTGCTTTTCTGCATGAGTTCAAGCCAGGCGAAGGACCGAGCTCCACAAAAGAGAGCATATAATAATCAAGCAGCTAGAACGCCTGATCCCACACTTTATAAAGAATTTTTGTATTCCCTGCTAATCGAACCTTGATGTAACACACGCTATCGAAAGTTGGTGTCCAGCTTCGGTCCCCAAAGACAAAATAGTAGAGAATTCCATCTCCTGCCGAATTGCTCAATTTCGTAGGTGACGTATTCATTTTGATGGCCGTATTGGTTATGCACATTGGCTTGAGGAGCTTACCCGTAGTATGCCAAATACTTGGAGCTGCCATGAGAGAGACCAACCCCATCAAGACGACATACTCGACAAGAGCAGTGCCTCGTTCAGAAGAGTAGCGCGTTTTCTTCATACGCCAGTTACGAAAGAGTTGGTTCACCGTTGTACCTACGACCCGTTTATGGTGATCCTTGAGAGTTCCGCGCGATTTATCCTTGAATCAAACAAATATCTCTGGCGCTCTCACCTCAAAGTACGCGAATTCATTAGAATGCTTCATCCCATACTCTATAGAGAACCGTCGTTGTCCCTGCTATTCGAAATTTAATGGTGCACACGCTGTCAAAGGTAGAGGTATTCGGCCGATTGCCAAATGCAAAATAGTATAAAACACCATCACCCGAAGACTTTCGTAAGGGTTTCGGGGAGGTGTTCATTTTTATAGCAGCATTTGTGATACACATCGGCTTTAGCAATTTGCCGGTTGTGTTCCAAATGCTCGGAACTGCCATGAGAGATACAAGAGCCATGAGGACTATGTATTCTACCAGAGCAGTCCCCTTCTCGGATCTGTATAGCCTTTTCTTCGTATTCGAACGAGAAACTGGTTGACTACAGCACCCATTCATATACGACATTTTCCGAATGAGACTTAAGGTTTCGGTGCACTTGCTCGTGTCCTCACTCGCCCAGCTAGCGAGAAACGGGCAGGTTAACCCCCTAAGATCAGGAAAATAAGTCCTGCGGGATGACCAAATGCCGCTACAGAAGCTCTCTTGCTTGATGCTCGTAACATTTTGATAATCCTTAAGAGACTCGACTTTCCTCAGGATCTAACAGGCACAGTGCAAAACAAGTACGACCCACAGCAGATTCGGCGAGTGAGCATCGCCGTAACGGCGTTGCTCGTTTGCTTGGTCTATCTTGTTCTCCTCATTCGGCACATACTCGGAAACGGGGAGCAGAGCCCCCCTCTTGAGTCATACACTGAGTGGATTGAACTCGTACAAGTCCTTGCCTCCCCCTCGAAGGAAACTAACTCCATAGATCTTATTGAGTATATTGAAGTAGAGGTTCAAGGAGATATCATCAAAGGTGGATTTGTCCGACAACTTCCAAAGACTTTGTCGATAAGTGACAATACGATAAATTATTCGATCACTGTTGACTCTACTTCTCGTTTCCCGGGCACCTGTTTAGAGGGGGACAACGGAAAGGCAGAAAGGTACCCTGAAACCCCACCTTATCGTGCTGAGGGAACAATCCTCTATGAACTCCAATTGGGGCATAGAGATGCAGAACATCGCTTACAACCTGGCAGACACTGCTTTGAACTTCGTTACACGATTCATAACGCCTTCGCTGAAGTAGGCGACACCAGGATATTTTACTGGCCGGTAAACTTTATCGCCGGAATCCCTACTAAGAAGGTTCTCTTTGATTTTCGCTTCCCATATACAGAAGAGAAGCCGTTGGCTGAACTCGGAGTTTCTGAACGATCATTGATCCGCACGCTCACTCCCAGCGATGACGGATTCGAGTTTGACTTCAAGAATGGAGCTAAAGCAAATATTAGCCTCGCAAGCTCAAAAGGGGAGATTTTCACTGAGGTGCAGCTAGTAGCTGGCGAATTGCTGCAGGATGGCAAGGCCCTCCATCCAGGCGATGTCTTCGCTGTCGAGTTGATGGTGCCAAAAGCTGAATCAACGAAGTTGCTTGGCTGGTAAGGCTCTGAACTCTCCACGTACTCTAAACATTGCCGAGCACCAGATATGAAAATGTTATCCCGACTATCCCGGAGACAGCTAAAGTTACCACTACCAGAGCTCTAAGCATCCAATTTCACACGCCCTTGTTGCACTGCAGTCTTAATGCATTTTTTTTGCATAGCTGAAGAGTTTCAGAGACTATCATCTCTGTACGTATAGTCCACTCAGGGCAGAAAACTTTGGAATCTCAGATGACGAATCCTCCATCCCATCGCGAAACGGAGAGCAGAAAAATGGCTCTGCAGAGTGAGGTGAGAGATTTTTTTCAACTTAAACTACCAGACATCCCTGGGCCCCCGTCCTCTTTGCCACGAGAATCAATTGGCACGACAACAAAGGTGCTTAGAGAGATGGCGATGTCGGAGCCGACAGCAGTGAACGTAGTGCCATCCGCCGCACTCTCGCCGAGTGCATGCAGGGAGTTGAGTGCTCTTCTTATAATCTCACCCGATCATGAAGTTGCTGGAACGAATCGGTTTTTGGAAACGCACTTAGACCATCTTACGGATGCGCACGTTACGGCTCTCGCCTCTCTGCCGAAGGACTCGAGCAACTCCTTCTTGCTTCCCCTTGTCTTAAGTGTGGCTGGACAACTTTCGGACAAATTTAATGCTCCGCTCTCGGCTGAGCACCTTACCCGACTCGGCGCTCGATTTCAGTTAAGCGAGAATAGTCATCCCGTAATCGAAGAACTTCGCCAAGAAGATCGGGGCGGCCAGGTGAAGGTTGCCAATTTCCGGAAGCAGGAGATCAAAACATTAACTAAGCTTCTTGCAAAAAATGGATCAAATGAGTTCGCACTTTGGGGGATCGAAGACAATGCTCAAGGCTTGGACAAGATGGTCTCATTCCTTGAACAACCGAGAATTCTCAATGTGAGGCTCATCACCGACATATTGAAATCTACACTATCTTCGATGGCCGCCGAGGAACGCACGGCAATTATGCAGGCCGCTCGAGCGGTACCGATATCAGTGGTAGGCACCGCGAGCTTAGTGTCTGAAGGGTTGAAAATTCCCATTGAACCGCGATTGTTTCACGCCATGTCGAAAGTCACATTGCCAGCAGATTGTGCAATCTCTGGAGAGCATGCCGCCAGTCACGATCTCCCGTCTGCTTCAGATGTTATAGAAGTTGTTAAAGGTTTGAATGCTCCTAGGACTATTGACTCTGTAGATGCGGCTTGCTTCGATCTAGGACAATTTCCAAGAACTCGCGTTCATGGACGAAATATCGCCTCCATTTTCGCAGCGTTTGAAAAAGATTCGCTGACAATGGAAGATTTGTGGAAGTTTGGAGCCTTACTTGAGCATCCAGAAAGTTTTATTGACACGCGCCAAATAGTGAATGAGGGCTTTTATCTGTCCGCGATGCGAAGGTCTCTTGGCAGACCGCTAAGTCCTGGGCTTATAAAGCCGATCATTCTCCCGATACTCGAATCAGTTAATCCGTTTTTAATGACACAAATTGCTTGTGATTTCATTGAACGATTCGGCAATGGTCTTACCACCGCAAGGAATCAAACTCGCCTACTACTCGGAGTTTTGTTTACAGCCCAGACTATGGAGTGGGTAGACAAGACCCAACGAGAACACATGCCAGGCTACCTAAGGGAAGTTAAGCATCTCCCCGGGGGCCGAGAGCTGCACAAAATGAAAGATTTTCTCGACGATCTCTGCGAGACGTATCCGCGTATAAACCGAATTGACTTCGAGTTCTTCGGAGAGCTTACGAAACAATTTGTTCCATCCGCTACGACCTCTCTTGCTCACTTTCGCCAGGGAGTATTACTTTTTGCAAAGTACTACGAGCCGTCTAGGCGCGATGACGAGACGCGTCCAAGCCCGCACCAGGATTTCGTCGATTTCAAGTTACCAAAAATAGTTGAAAAACACGGCCCTTTGAGCATTGGAGATCTTCGCACGGTGCTTGAGACTGCAAGCAGTAACATCGTGCGTTAACTGCACTCCACGAAGGAGATTGGATACTCATCTAAGGCGGCATTGATTCCTAATCCGATTTTCCGAATTTTTTTAAAAAGCTTCCGCTGCTTATTTCTAAGAATGGAAGCAGCGCGAGTCGCTCGCTGCGAAGTTTGCTTCACCAATCGGAGGAGCTTCATGGAATAGGACCTAAAGTTTGCAAGACGGGTAGAGCTTGAATTCTCACTACACCCAACGGGAATTGCGCACGCTGAATGCACTGAAACAGGAAAAGCTTCTACAGCATTCGCTAACAAGCCAAGGAAACGATTTACCTTCCGCCGCTGTCCTTTTAAGCTCCCTAGAGAAATTCGATTTGAGCTCCTTGAGGCACTCTTCATCAGCCGGAGCGCCTGATTCGAGGCTACTTCAAGCGACTGTTGTATTGTTCGAAACTTCGCCTGCAATACTCCGTCCGTATCAGAAAGTTCGCAGCTCAAAGCCGATAAGTCACTTGGAAAGACGATTGCAACCCCTCGGGTTTGGCTACTGCCGATTACAGGAACAGGCTTCGCGTCGTCAATACTGAGAGCTGAGGGGTAATAACGGTTGAGGTAGCCAGACTGTTCCGCACTTGCAAATAGAAAATACTCCCCTTCCTGGAGCCCATCGATAGCAAATGCCCCTGATGCGGTTGACTTCACTCCCTGAGAAGTTAACTCCCGTCCGTCTCTAGCCGAAGCAAGCACCCATACATCAGGGAGAGGCTCTCCACCTTCAGTCAGCACTTGACCACTGATAACTCCTCCAACGTCGAGAGTACAGTCTGCATTCACGAAGGAGGAAGCGCCATTCAAAGTAATTATTGGCTCGGCGTCACTACCTGAATAGGACGAAGTATAGTAACCAAGATGACCGCCCTGGCACCGCTGAGAATAGCTCCCGGAGGGAAGTCCACTAACAAGAAACGTGCCGTCAGTATCGCTCCAGGTTGCTACGATCTCGCCATGCGTATCTGTAAAAACTACTTGAATATTCGCTAGCGGAGAACCGCTAGAACTTCGAACAGTTCCCAAAATTGAACCTTGTCCATCTAGTCGAAGTATTCGCCTATCGCTATGCGTACTCCGGGGATTAGCCCGAACCCTACCCGCTGATGCGACATCCCGAATACTTCCAATTCCCCCACAGTGCTGGGTCTCATCTCCAGATCGACTAGCTCTGCGGCCAGAAATGATCACTTCTGGATCCCCGTCAGCAATAAGGAAAGAGTTTGGCCCAGAGCACGATGCATGAACTCCAGGATCTCCAACCCTCGCGGCAGGGGCCCCTGCAACAGTTACTAGAGAAGAGCCACCAACAATTGGCCCCTCAACTTGATAAGGCCCTCCAAGAGAGCCGTGAGCATCTGCGGGACAAAACGCAATATCACCTACTGCAGCAAATCCGGCGGGGGAAATAGCGTCAACATTAAAAGATTGCTGAAACAGCCTTTCTCCACTGTAGGAGAGAACAATCGTATTGCTCCCCTCACCCTGAAATGAAGGACGAGAGCGGGTTCCACGACTCGGGAAAAAGGAACCAGAACCGCTCCATTCTACAGCCTCGGATACCGTACGTGAGTTACCGTTCTTACACTGAGCCACCGCCTCAACACCGAATTCCCAACCCCTCGTAAAAACTTTCGGCGAGGGCCCCACTGGGGTTAACAACTCAAAATCGACAGAGAGAATTCCATCGCCATCAACCTCTCCAGGACAAAAGCTCAGGTCTCCGAAACAGAGCCCATCGCCAGTTGCGCAAGCACTCTTACCTCGGCATCGTTTTCCGCGTTCTACGAATTCACAATTCTCAGTACAGCAGGCTCCTCCATCACAGTCTTCATCGGGATCTACAACCCCATCGCCACAAGTCGCTTCATCTTTGGAAATTCCAATTCGAATAACATCAGAGCTCGTGTTTGCTAGAGCCCCTTTGACACATCGAGCAGTAGTGGATCCATGTTCATCACAACGAAGTCGAGTTAGCACTTCCCCCCCGCTCGCATGTGTCCAAAAGGTGTCTACATTGAGATCGACAATCCCCTCTCCTAGCGCTTGGAAATTACAGGTGATATCAACGTTTTGTCCGCCAGCGAGAGGAAAGTCTCTCTCAAATCCCGAGGGAGTGGTGGCGACGATGAGATCCGCACCTCGTTCAGCGAGAAGATTACAATCCTTCCCGCTCACGTTCATGGCACCTTTTCCACGATTATGAAGTGAGAGCACCACTGTGAAGCTCTTTTGCTTACCAGGTTTTACAATTCGTGGAGCCTGTACCTGAAGATCAAGCCCCCCAGTAATTTGAATCGGCTCAGGCCTCGGGTTGGCGCTCACTGCCTGAAGATCTCCACTTCCGATATCGAACACGGCAGATACTCTGGACGAATTGTCGAAACGAGCTACTCCTCGTTCACGAGGGGTTACGGTGTAGCTCAGCAAGGTCGAATCGATAAGACCAAGATGATACTGCAAACCACTTTCGCATTGTCTTACGAGATTTGAAGGAGCTCCTGTACTCACAAAAGATTCTTCTAGAGGAACGGCCGACATTAGAGCACGCTCCTTGAGATCGCTCTTAAAGACCAATCGCGCGGGATAACACCCCGAAAGAGTGTATCCATCAGAAGCCATCCCTGAAGCGAGTCGAAGCGAGAACTGCTTACGCTCTCCAACCTCTATCGAACTTGGGAGATCGACAAATTCTGCGCGAATTGCATTATCTCCACATCCAGAAGGAAAGTATCTGACATTGTTTGCAAGGCGAGCAGGCGAGGCCCCACAATAATCCGACGGTGGCCTGCGATGTAAGAGAAACCGACACTCCCCGTCACTTGTTTCTCCAGGCTCATGCAACCAGACATCACCAAGGAGGAAGCACTCCTCTCCTTCTAAGGACCGCTTGGAGATCTCCAATATGGTAAAATCCCCGGGAGCTCCAAGGTGTGAGTTCGTTTCTACATTCTGAATCCAGTCGTTAATTGGAGGGTCCTTATCCAGTAGCACATCGACAAGTGAGCCGGCTCCATTCTCGCGAAGTACTCTCATCTTCCAATCGGAACTAATGAGAGGGGACTTTGCGCACTCCTCACCTAACGGTGCCGGGGAGCCTGACACGCAATTGAAATTTGTATCGCCGTTCAGGATAAAGGTCTCCGCTGAAATGGGAGAGAAAGGCATAACTATGAATAGAAGGAGGAGCAAGCCACGACCGACCACATTAAACGAGTCCCAAACTGCTTCCAGACCTGCGACAACAACATTAAAGAGGGGAAATTTCATCATTTGATGCTATGCAATTCAGGGGTGATTTCAAAATAGACCGCACTCAATCGGTTATGCGAAGATGAAATAGGAGGGTAAACGGCGAGACTCTCGATAGTATTCAATTTCCCATAACTATCTGATTCAATTGCCCTTATAATACTCAAATTCTAGGCCGGTGATGTCTGTGGGCAATTACATTTCCTTACCTCTATACTCTCTTACCTCCCTTGGGCCAGGAAATTGAAATTAGAAATGCCCCGTCATTGACTACCGCTTGAACCTCTCTAACCTCTAATCACATTGTAGACATTTAGGGCTTGAGTTTTCAGTGGGTGCAATTTCTCAAAATCACGCCAAAGGGGCTGGCTCCTCACCTCCATTGCTACCTAATGAACTGGAGGAGCTGGATATGGCACAGCTGCTCCAAGACGGAAAAGAGCAGTCCGAATTCGCACTTTCAACTCCAGTAGCGAATATCACGTACGTCATCATAAGAGAACTCCACATCGATAAGAGCGCTCCAGCGGTGAAGGTAGATACCCTCGTGCGCTTCGAGCCCTTCACTATCCACTTTATCGGCGCTCGAAATGAACAGATAGGAGAGCTTCACATTCCGTCCATCCCCCCATCGTGTTATTTGGCGGCTCGTCTTGCCACTGAGAAGCTTAAGCATCTAGACCACCCGACTGACACTGAAGAATTCAAAGCCGTAAGTGCTATCATCAACCACCTAGCCCGTGAGCTCGATGAAAACAACGTTGAATACCAATGCGATCTCGGCAAGACGCCTTCTGGAATTGCGCGGAGACTGACGAGACTTCAACGGACATCTCTTCTTGAAAAGGAGTGGATAGAGACAGGCACGATTAAAAAGGGAAGCTCGAGAGAGCTCGATCTTATGCGGGAGCAAGCTGCGGATGATTTACACGCGGCCTTAAGAGACCCTGTTGCAAATCTAGAGGCTGTCGAAGCTCAATGCCTCGCACTGGAACTCTCAACAGACTCGAAGCGAATAGAACCGCTAGATATTACCCGAGTTAGAGGTTTACAAAGCCTGCATCTTCCTGGAGAACTCCCATATAGAGTATACGCGGCAGATCTCTATGTGCGCGCTCTAGCAGCCCAGAAAGAGGTTGTTCCCACAACCGTTGAAGGATTCAAGAGTATTCTTCCGGAATTCTCAAAGGACAGTATTCGAACAACTCCTGTCACAGCCCAAGGCTCAACTTCAGCTTCAGTAATTGATCTCGCCTATGGCGGAAGTCCAGCACCGGCGATTCTTGACCTTGTAGCATCACACCCCGACTACCGAGCTATCCGAGAAGTCGGACTTACATCAGCAGATTTTCCGACCGCACCGAATGGTACCTGGACCGATGACCGAGAGGAACCTACTCGCCTAACTCGAGATCTCGTAGTTCGCTCTATAAGAGTACTCGCAGGACGCTCACCTGAAGACGATGCCGTATGGACCGCAAAAACATTTCGCCTCACCATCCCGAAACTCACCATTTCACGGTTAAGAAAAACTGAAGTAAATATTTGGGGGACAACTCCCGCAGCAGCCATTCGAAAAGCCTACGGAGATAGTCCTTCCAAAGCGGTGTTAGATGCCGTGATGAGTTATCCGGAATTTAAACCGATTCAAACTTTAGGGCTCACTGAATTTGATCTCAGTGCTACAGCCAAGGGACTTTGGAGCGAGAACGGAGAACCAACAGCAATTGCTCGGTTTGGAGTTCGGAGATTGCTCGAAACGATCGCTTACAGCATCTCTCCCAAACTGAACCCAACATCACCCGAGGATTTCAAAGAGATCCTTCCCCACTTTGTTCGCCCGAACTTTAGTCAGCCGGTCGGTGTATGGAAACGAGATCTCTCAGCGATGATGAGTACCGTTTACAGAAACAGTCCTACTCGAGCTCTACAGGATCTCGCTCGGCACGATCGTGAATTCGCTTTTCTAAAAGACTTGGATTTACAATAGCGACCACAGCTCCTCAAAATTTCCTAACCAGCCTTCGTTCTTACTATTAGGGCAACTATCTTCTCTAGAGGAACCACTGCATCGAAGTACTCTCTGCCAGTTAGCTCTGAGAGCTGTACCGCTTCCGGGCCAACCTTGCTGACCTTCCCTCCTAGCTCTTCACCGGAAGAGAGCTTAAGGGTAACGCTTTTACCGACGAGTTTCTCCAGGTTCGCCTTTACAGGCTTTGCGTCACTTACCGTCATCGAATCCGAAGTCGCAGTTTCAGCAAAAGTTACAACAGGAAGGAAGACCAGAGAAAAACTCAGCAGAAGAAAAGAAGCACGTACCATATAAATCCTCCGATAGAATTTGAAACGAGCAGATACCATCTAATTGGAGTTTGCAAGATCTCAAACCCTCCTCAACAGTAATACCACGAAGTTGCATTACTTTTGAGGAAGGCTATTGCTTCAGTCTTCCCTCCTTTTCACTTCACCGGTGTTTTATTCGCTTACTTCCGGAGACCTCCATCTGCAGCTGAGTTTTAGTCGAGCTTAAATCCTCTGAACGGTATTCAATGTTCACAGTCAAGAGACCCGGTTCTAGAGCAAGGAGAGTGTTGCCCTCGATGACGGCTGCACCTTCGGGCTCAACTCGCAATATCAGGTTTGGATCATGCGTTTCATCATTCAGGAGAACTCTCGATCCATCGCTTTCTAGTAAAGAGACAGAGAGAGAGGTACTTTGATTCTCAGCGATGTCGAGAGCACCTTCCGTTACACTTGCTTGAAGCTCTGGTGCAGCAAAGTCAAAGACTATTGGGCTATCAAAAAGAATTCCTTGAGCCCCATTCATGCTCCAAATCCCAAATCCTCTAAGCTCATATGGTGTCTCCAAATCGCAAGTACTTAACACGGGTGCGCTTCCTAGCTGTTGCGCGATGAGTCGCAGTCGATAGGAGTTTCCCTGTCTTCTCTCTAATATCATGTAGAGATGAGTTGGACTTTCTGAACTGAAGGAAATCCCAAGATCATTCAAACAGCCAGGCCCATCACTCGTAGTCATACCGATATGTGCTGGAGCTATCGTGCCACCACTAAATGCTCTAACACGGAGGGCGTAGAGATCACGTTCGGGACCTTCATTATCGCCTTCCGGATCCTGAAAAGAGAAGAATAGTCCCGCGCCAGCACGGCTTTCATCAATCACGGTAACTCGGAAACCGAGCAGCACGCCGCTTTGCTCCTCTAGATTCAAGGTGTTGTTGGCCCAAATCATACGATTCACCGTGTCCTCGATGATTCCTATAGTGTTCCCGTGGAAGATCACCCCTGCTGGAACTTGATCATCTTCAATGAAGCGGCGAGCTTCCGTATCATTTACTCCAATGAGCAGTTCTTGCTGATTAACGACACACTCAGCAGGAGAAGTTACCGGTTCGCCAGTGGTTGGATTCACATCAGCAACACCACAACCACAGAAGCCAGGAGCGGTTTTGGCTGGATCATTACTGCACCCATCCTGGCAGTCCGGCGTGCCATCTCCATCGGTATCGACATCAGCGTTCCCGCAGCCGCAGGCACCCGGCGTAGTTTTCGTTGGATCGGCGCTACATTGATCCTGACAGTTGGGTACACCATCGCCGTCACTATCGAGGGCGTCGTTCGTCCCAGCGCATTGGTCGAGGCAGTTCGGAATGCCATCGTTGTCACTGTCGGTATCTGCTATGCCGCATCCACAGACACCTGGGAAGACCTTGCTCGGATCATTGCTGCACATGTCCAGACAATTTGGAGTACCATCACCATCACTATCGGTGTCAGCAACGCCACAGCCGCAGCTACCAGGAGAAGTCTTATTCGGATCACTCTCACAACTATCCAAGCAGTCGGCAGTGCCATCCCCATCGCTATCGAAATCAGGGATGCCACAGCCACACTGGCCTGGCTGGGTTTTGTTTGGGTCAAAATCGCATCCATCGACACTATCCGGAGTGCCATCACCATCTTGATCGAGCAGTCTCGTGGTATATACGAGTTCATTAGAGTTTCCACTTTCATTTCCGGAAAGATCGACAGCAGTAACAACGATGTAGTAGGTTCGCCCATCATCGGGGAGAATGAGATTGTATTCGGTACTCAACCCTGCATCTTCCACTTGCGAGTAACTCTGCGAAGCAATTCCCGAACGAATCACATAGTTTCGTAGATCATTTAGAGGAGTACCATCTTCATTCATGGTCACCTCATTCCAGGTGAGAGAAAGGTTCTCAGCGTGGACTGCGTTCGCAGAGAGCAGCATCGCCATCGAAAGAATAAGAACAAAAGCCATTGGCACAGAAAGTAGCGAATGCTTTGGAAGCGTCATGTTAAGTTTCCTCTACTTGATTTGTGAGAACTGAAGCGAACTCAGAATGCACGTCACTTCGAAGTTTCACTGTTCTTCATCGCATAGGTAGCAAGAAGAGTGCCGAAATTCCCAATTTCCCAAAAAGCCTTTGAGGCCGATTTTGGATGAAATCACAGTACAGAGTTACTCTTTCTCAATGCTCTAACATGCTGTAATTACGCCATAAACCAACACGGTTACCGAATTGTGGGCGAAAGCTGCCAGATTGAAATGGTATGAAGCTTGCTTCATATAAAAGTGCACTTTGCCCTGAATTGAATATTGCCGGCCGGTGCAAACTTTACTCAGCTTATCGATTTATGATGGTCATGAGGATTAATATTAGAACTTCCCCTATACTTCTAGCACTGTACATCGTGCCACTGATCATCGCCGTCGGTCCGGAAAAAGGGATCGGTCAAGACCTCGAGTGGGACAGGCCTGTAGCCAATGAAGATCTCAGCCCTCTCAATGATTTGGCGGGATACCGTCTTTATATTGGCTCAACCCCAACGAATATAAACATTCGGATTGCTGATAACATTGCTCAGCCACGCTACACCATTTTGGGGAGTAACCTGCCAAATGGAATTTACTACCTTGCTGTTACCGCTTTTGATACCTCAAACAACGAAAGTCGACTCTCAGAAGCCCTACAAATTACCATCTCGAATAGTTCCGGAGACAGTGGCGGAGGAGTAAACGGGGGTGGCAATTCTGGAAATACAGGTGACAGCGACAGTGACTCAGGGGACACTCCTAGCCCAGCTGGAGACACAAACTTTAATCCAGGCGATGAGAGCTCTCCCACCCTGCCGAATGAAACAGCTCCGAAAGAAGTAAGAGTAGCGCTTGATTTCGATGGTGATGGAAGGAGCGATATTGGGCGCTGGCGCGAAGGCGTTCCGGCCGAGTATGAGATACTTCTTTCAAGCAGTGGCGCTATTGCACACTATGAATTTGGCCAGTCCGGAGAGCTCCCGGCGGCTGCCGATTACAATGGCGATGGCCTAACCGACCTGGCATGCGTTTCGGAATCGAGTGGTCAGTTAGAATGGAAGTGGCGAGACACAGTGAGCGGAGAGGACGCCTCGGTGCTCTTCGGCTCAAAGGGAGATCGCATCCTGGCGGGTTGTCACTTTGATAACGATCGTATCGCAGAGATGGTCGTTCTTTCCGAGACCACCTTGCGCATGAGAAACGGCGCATCAGGAGTGGAGACTGAACTTCCACTTCCATTGAATGTAAATATCAGAAAATACCACTGTGCAGACATAGACGGAGATAATGTTCATGAGCTGTTGACGCTAAGCCGACGGAGCTTCCGAGCCCCAAGGGCCCCCTCGGACAAGGCCCGAAGATCAAGAGGCACATGGTATTTATCGGCGATAAATCTGACCGGCACCGTACTGTTTGAGCGTCGCGTCAGAAAAGTCAGAGACATCCTGGCCATTGATATTGATGGTAACGGAACTGAAGAGCCGGGGATTTCTACAAATCGTCGCTCCTTGCAGCTGTTTAACAGTGAAAACGGTAGGCCAACTCTTCTTCAGGTCGGTCGCTATAGTGAATTCACCTTAGGCAATTTTCAAATAGGAGATCTGAATCTTGGTCCGTCCATTCTGTTGCGACGAGGCAGGAAGCTCCGGCTGTTTTGGTACCTGGCGAATGCTACTGAGGTAGTTGCCGATGCGCTGAGTGGCAAAAGGATTATAAAGACAGTGAATACCAGTAGATAGAGTGATGATTTATGGATGAAACGAGACTACGTCTATTTGCGAAAGGAGAAAGTTATGTGTCTCAGTAATACTTGGCTTGCCCACCGACCAAACAGCACCGCACGATGCTATTCCTTGTTTGTACTTTTCTCCGTACTCCTATTGGTAGCTCATGATGCCTTTGCTACTCCCGATGTATCCATCGTACCAGCGCGTGGGAGAACAGCCTGGCATGTTGCCGGGGTACATGGTGGGATTCCAGCGGATGCTTCAGACCCAACTATTCATCCAGCTGGCTTTGGTCCTGCAACGGTATTTACGACGCTCAGCCCTTCTGGCGGCGACGATACCAACGCGATACGGAATGCCCTAAGTGCGGCTGGTTCAGTGGCGACAAAAACCGACCGAAAAATCGTGCTCCTTGGGCCTGGAACATTTCTCACCTCAGCATATATTGGAGTCCCAAGCTATGTGACTCTACGCGGGACGACCGGTCCCAACAACGCCCCTCAAACGATTGTACGGGAGACCAGCAATCGCGGTTCGATGTTCGGAATATTCGGCGGTGCCAACGCTTCCTGGAGACCAGTCTATCAAGTAGTTGGTATAGTTCCACAGGGTGCCACGACTCTCCAAGTAACAGATGCTAGCGGCATTCAAGTTGGTGATGTGATGATCATCGACCAGGTGAACGATGGTCCAGGGAACGGACCTGCTGATGGAGTCTTCGACTGCAACCACCAAACCCCTACCAATCGCTGTCACGCACGGAATTCTTCATTGTTTTACTCCCGCGGACCGTACACTTATCCGGATGGATCCGGAACTGGTCTGAACATGTTTGGTCCGGAGTCAACAATTCGCCGAAATACCAAACAAGCAGTCGAAATTCTGGCTAGAAACGGAAACACTTTGACTGTTTACGACCCAACAAATCATCCGGGTCTTGGCTCTCCAGTTCACCAAGCTTTCTATAATCAAGTTGAAATGTTTCACGCTGGTGGAACACTACCAGTAGCCCGTGGAGCTGGCATTGAGAATCTCATGCTGCATCCGAGGGGACTCAACGGCCATCGAGTAGTGGCTATCGACCGCGCTGTGGATTCGTGGGTCAAAAATGTTGGGATAGATGGGGAAGTTCAGCCTTGGTCCGGCCGCCATATGCATGTTTGGGCAAACGCCGCTCATATAACCATTAGTGGTTGCTACGTTCGTAGATCCGGCAATTACTTTCAAGGTGCAAATGCCTATGGATATGTGAACCAGGGGAGCAACATTCTCTTTGAGAATAATATCGCCATTGACCTGAACAAGCCCTTTGTCGGAGAGAATTCTGGTCCGGGTACGGTCTGGGCAAATAATTACGCCGATAATGCTGTTATTGATCGAAACGATAACACTCCCGAAAACCATTTCGACAACAATTTTCAAGAAGCAGCTATGTCAACCCACGGCTCATTTGTACAGAATAACCTTTGGGAAGGAAACCACAGTCCAAACTTCACTATTGATTCTACTCACGGCAACAACGGCTGGAATACTCTCTTTAAAAACTATGCCACTGGAAGTAACTCCAACGGTTATGCATCAGCCTATCGCCGGGCCATATCAGTTGACGGCTGGAACCATGCTCAATATTCAATCGGGAACGTCCTCTGGCAACCTGGATTGAACGTCGACTACCTGTTACTTGAGCCGAGTTTGGGAATCAATGTTTTAGCCGGCGGGCCGGAAATGATCTATATGCTCGGCGCTAATTATTTCGAGTTGGTAACGGGAGCAAACCGCGGAGCAGAAGCCTTTGACAACGGTTACGCCTTTAGCCAGTTCCACCGACATTTGGACTACGATGGCTTTACTCGAAGCCAATACACGAACCCCAGCAACCCAGTAACAAATCTGCCAAACTCGCTATATGCGATGCGCAAGCCGAGCTATTTCGGTGTTTACGAATGGCCTTGGATAAACCCCGCTGGAGCTACCCATGCTGATCGAGTGAAAATAAACCCAGCGAAAGCTCGCTATGATGCGGGAACTCCATTTGCCTTGGCGCCGGGTGCTGGTCTCCCATCCGATCTGATTAACCCAACTGTCGCTATCACCAACCCGAGCAACGGCCAAAGTGTTGTTGGCACTGTAAGCATAGCAGTCACTGCCACAGACAACGCCGATGTCGCCCTGGTGCGCTTCCTCGTAGATGGCAATCCACTTAGTGTGGATTTCACCGCCCCATATACAGGGCAGTGGGATAGCACCCTCCTCGCTAACGGTAACCACACACTAACTGTTGTCGCTGAAGATACCAGTGCCAACAGCGCGACAGCGAGCATTAACGTAACTGTGAATAATCCGGTGATTGCACCGAGCATTACCTCACAGCCAGTGGGCCAAACGGTTAGCGTGGGAGGTAGAGCGACATTCAGTGTGGCTGTTGCCGGAACGCCGAACTTTAACTATCAGTGGCAACGAAATGGCAGCAACATTCCTGGAGCAACCGCTCAGAGCTACAGCATCACATCAACGACACTCGCTGATGACAGCACGAATTACCGAGTCAGAGTGAGCAATAGCGCCGGAAGCGCTTTTAGTGCAACGGCCAATCTAACGGTTACCGAAGGTCCCGCAGCTCAAGCAAGCTATAACTTCGACGAAGGGAGTGGAAATGTACTGGCAGATAGTAGTGGCAACAGGAATGGCACGGTGAATGGTGCAACTTGGACCACCGGACGGCACAATGGAGGCCTCTCCTTTGATGGAGTGAATGACGGGGTAGCGCTTGGCAACTGGAACGTCACTGGCTCAGCGATAACACTCAGTGCTTGGGTAAATTCTCCCGACTGGAACGCCAACGCTGACGTGAGGATCATCTCCAAAGCCTCAGGCACTGCAGAACAGGCTCATACCTTTATGCTCAGTGAACGGGGTGGACAGCCACGAGTTCGACTAAAAACCAACGGCAACACTCAGACTCTGGTTGGTAGCAGCACTCTGCCTACGAACACCTGGGTACACATCGCTGCCGTCTATAACGGGAGCACCCTTACGTTGTATCAAGACGGTGCTCAAGTAGGCTCGCTAGGACAGGGTGGCAATATCGCTCAGAATAACGAACAGATTACCCTTGGCATGAACCCAGACAACACTAACCATTTCCAAGGGAGAATGGACGATGTGCGCATTTATAACGTGGCTCTCATCCAAGCCGAAGTCCAAGCGAGTATGAGTATACCAGTTGGTGAAGTGACTGGAGGAGGCGATACACAGAGACCTCTACCTCCAACCGGGTTACGGTTGAGCGGCGGTGCATCATAGTGAGCCTCTCTATTGTACGGCGACTCGAAAGGACCGCCTCTTTCCGGCTCTCCCTCCCAATCATCTTCTCTCCCCCAAGGTGATTGGCGGGCCGCTGTACACAACTACTCACTTTCTGACATGATGCCGCTGGACGTTGCTTGGGAGAAACGATGAAGCTTTGGGTGTTATTGACTTTTCTTTGTCTACCGATTTACCTGGAGGCACAGCAGAGCTTGGCTCCTCAAGCTAGCTCCGCTAATGATTGGACTTTTACTCTTTCTCCCACTCTCGGAATTCCTGCTTTCTCAGGAGATACTCAGTACGGGTCACTTGAGTCTCTCGACGTTGATGTTGGTCTCGGTGACACTCTGGGAAATATTAGATTCTGGTTAGATTTTGCAGCAGAAGCATTTCATCGTCCTTCTCGTTTTGGAGTTGCCGCGAGATACTCTTACTTGTCTCTTGAGAATTCTGTGAACTCACCAAGCCGCTTCTTTTCCTTTGATGCAGATTTTGAACGCGCTCAAGTTGAACTGGTCGCACTGTACAGAGTGTTTGACGGAGCCAGTACGGCCGATCTGTACGGTGGAATTCGAAACACCAACATTAGTATAAATTCTACCGGACAAGATCCTGCCGGATTTTTCGTATATGATACCAATTATGATGTGCTTGACCCGATTATTGGGCTCCGAATCATTCCGCGTATCGCTGAGACATGGTCTTTGTTACTTCAAAGTGATGTTGGCTTAGGTGGAGACTCGGATACCAACGTTAGCGCCACCGTTGGAGCACTGTGGCAAGTCGAAAAGTCCGTCGCGCTCTCTTTTCTCTACACAGCGAATTGGTTTGACTACCGAGATGATAGTGATGGCTTTTTGCTGGATGCCGTTACACATGGGCCAATGTTTGGCTTTCGATTTACCTTTTAAGCTCGCACTCTACTCCCCAAATGTTGGATATCCTACCTACGCTTGACCGTGGTCGCATTGTCGAGCGCCGTCGACCCTCACCAAAGCGAGGCTATCGATAACTGGAGCACCGGTCTGCAGTAACAGGTTTTTATGTTGGTAACCGCTTGGGGTGAGAACCACCTGGCATCCCATGGCCTGGGCAACTTCAAAATCGTGGTTAGTATCACCAATGACCAACACCTCCCTCGGACTTAACCCGTGCTCACGAAGCCAGAAAACCCCTCTCGACACCTTTCCCTCTGCGTGACAGTCAGCAAGTCCAAGTATAGCTGTAAAATACTGGTCGAGATCTACTTCCTGAACGAGTGATTGCAGATCATTCTCACGGTATGCAGAAAGTACCACCTGCTGCCGCCCGGTTTGTTGGATGCGCCTCAGCAGCTCAATGGCTTCGGGTCGGACAATTCCCCTTTTTCGTTGTCTACCATACTCATCGTGGAAATCTACAGAGAGTCGTTCGAATTCTGCTCTCGAGAGACGCGCTCCCATGTCTCGATAATATTGCTCGACTGGATGTTTAAAGAGGATCTCCTGAGTCTCGTATTGAAGCGGCTCCAGGCCGAGGACTTGCAACTGTTCATTCGTAATATCTTGGCAAATTCGTGCATCATCGTAGATCGTTCCATTCCAATCCCAAACAACACAACGTATGTCTGCCGATAGAGAAAAATTCATTCTGCCTTTAGAGTTCTTTCCTAGGCGAGTTTTTCGTTCAATGAAAGGAGTACCTGTTCAAGTATATCAATTGATTTGAGATACTCTGCAAGGGAGATATGTTCATGTGGGGTATGATCGAGAGCAGAATCCCCTGGTCCATAGGCAACCATGGCACAGCCCCAGCCACGTGCCAGAACATTCATATCAGAAGTGCCAGTCTTTACAACATGCCGTGGTTCAACTCCTACTGCACGCATTGCCTTACGAAAAGCTCCAGCGAGGTCGCTCTTTTTTGAATATTCAGCCGGAACTTCATGTTGGCAGCATTCCATTCTCACCTGACAGGTGGGATCGTTCGGTAGAGAGGCTATCCATTCGGCAAATGTTGCGGTGAGTTCAGTATCAAGTTCATGTGGATCAAACTCCGGACCGAGTCGAAATCCCAACTCCAGCTCACCCACTTCCTTAAAGCCATCATTGGAAACCGAAAGCTTTTGCACCGTAACATCAAGGGTACGAAATCCAGGTTGCCTACCCGCATTCTTCTCAGCAACTCTGGAGTGTACGTGCGCCGACCAGAGAGAAAGATAGTCTCCAACTGAGAGGAACTGGGAGGCACTGTGAGCCATTTCTCGAGTAATATGCACTTCCTGCAAGAGGCGCCCCTTATAGCCAAGTGTGATGCCGTTTCCACCCGAGGGTTCTCCTATAATAACAAACTCCGGTTCGGGGAACGACTGAAGGAGATGACGTGCTCCCTTTGAGGAACGCACCTCCTCTTCTACTGCTCCAACAACAATAAATTGAACTGGAGCATCGACAGGCAAACGAGAAGCCGCCTGAACAAATGTAGCAAAAGAACCTTTAGCATCAACGCTTCCTCTCCCGAAAAGCTTCTCGTCCCCTTGTACAACTTCTCTTCGAACCGGAATCTCACCAGGAACAGTGTCGATATGTCCAATCAGCATTACCGTTCTCCCGGCCGGATTTCCAACGACGCCAATAGCATTCCCTGCAGCGTCAACATAGGCTTTGCGAAATCCGAGGGACTGCATAGCTTCCACAGCGCGCATAGCGACACCCCCTTCTTCCCTGGAGGGAGAATAACAACGGACGATTTCTTCAAGGAAGGGGACTGGTTCCATAGCATCTACTGAGAAAGGACCGAAATGAAGGCAGTCGAAAGCGTCTCCATCTCCTGTTCAGAGATGACATATGAAGGAAGAACTCGTAGCACCCTAGGTCCAGCAAGCAGAGCAAGGACTCCCTCCTCTTGAAGTAGAGAAAGATACTTCCCGGCTTTCTGCTTTAACTCAACTCCAATCATTAAACCATCACCTCGGAGTTCTCGAACAAGATCCAACTTCGCAGCACGAAGATTCTCTCGAAATTGCTCTCCTCGCGCATGTACGTTCTGGAGCAACTCTTGTTCTTGGATCACTTGAAGGACGGCACGTCCGGCTCTACATGCTAACGGATTTCCCCCAAATGTCGTGGTGTGGGCAAGAGGGGGAAATTCCGGGACCCGCTTATGAATGATCACCGCAGAAAGGGGCACCCCATTTCCGATAGCCTTTCCAAGTACGATGAAGTCTGGCGTCACTTGGAAGCGAGAATGTCCCCACCACTCCCCAGAGCGTCCGAATCCACACTGGACCTCATCAGCAATGACATAACCCCCATGGTTCTGAACTTTTGCCACCAACTCTTTCACAAATGGTCCATCTTGCTCTCTCACCCCTCCTTCACCTTGAATTGCCTCAAAAATAAAGGCACCGGGATGCAATGACTCTTCAGCAAAAAGCTCTCCAATCCTCTCCGACTGTCCGGAAGGAAGAAAAGTTACATGGGGATATAGTGGCTCAAAAGGTTCTCGGTACTTTATGTTGTGAGTAACGCTAAGAGCTCCCAAAGTCTTTCCATGATAACCGAAGTTTACACTGACAATTGGGGTTTTCCCGGACGAAACTCTAGCGAACTTTAAGGCTGCCTCATTCGCTTCAGCTCCACTATTACAGAGAAAAACTCGATTATATTCGTCAGAAAAGAGGGATAAAAGCTCTTCTTGATATTGTGCTCTAACATCGTTACAGAGAAGCTCTGGCACTGATATCGTCTTCGTAAGCTGGTCATGAAGCGCTGCGGTGAACGCGGGATGACAGTGCCCCAAAACATTTGCTCCGATTCCAGCAATGCCATCCAAGTACCTTCGCCCCCGGTCGTCAAAAACCCATACTCCTTCACCATGAGTAATCGTGAGCTCCCGCTTCTTGTAGGTACCAGCGGAGCATCTCGCTTCTAAAGCAGAGAGCGACTCTTCTGAAACTTTTCGTACTGGCTCACTCATACTGCTTGCTCCAAAACTGGGGACGAGAAAATATGCGTTCCAGCACCAGCAAGCGCATGAGCAATGGGTCGCTCGATATTTGCTGTCGAGAGAATGACTCTCCCTACCCCGCCCTCAATTGCCTCAGCAGCTCCCATAATCTTCTTCTTCATGCGCCCCTCTGCGCTCTCATATGGGTTGTTCGTATCCGACAAGTCGATCTCCCGTATCAGGTTCTCGGGTGAAGAGTGATCCACCGCAAGGTCCCGAAGAAGTCCAGGGACAGTGGAGAGAATCAGGAGATAGTCGGATCTCAAAGCTTTTGCAAGTTCAGCTGCAGCGCGGTCCCCATCGACATTCATCATCGCGCTTGTATCAGCATCAATCGCTGGAGGAGTTAGCACCGGAAAGAATCCCTGCTCCAAGAGGAGCAAAAGCAGTTCTGTATTCACTTTTTGAATTTTACCTGAGTAGTCTCCTCGAAGGACCTTCTTCTTGCCATCTTCAATAATTTTGAGAGACCCTTTCATGGCTCCTTCAAAGATGCGTCCATCTATCCCACTTAATCCCACAGCGTTTACTCCACGCTGCTGCAGGCCCTCAACAATCGATTTGTTACGCCTACCGCAATACACCATCGAGAAGATCTCCATCGTTCTTCTATCCGTGTAGCGACTTTCAAATCCAGACACCGACGTCACAAAACGTGGAGGATGTCCGAGCTGTCTTGCGATATCGTTTGTCTCATCCGAACCACCATGTACCAACACAAATTTCTCTGCAGCGAGAACTCGTTCAGCAAGCTCATCCAAAAGGTACTCATCTTGAATATTTGCAGAACCACCCACTTTGACAACGTTAATCATTGTTATTCTCTTCCAGAAATACTTAGGCAGGATGAAGGCCGACAAACTCCAACCCAAGACGCTCTGGGTATCCAAAACGAATATTTAATGATTGGACAATGTTGCCAGCAGAACCTTTCACAAGGTTATCGATAGCTGACATAACAACGAGCCGACCAGTTTCCGGTTCCAGTTCAAATCCGATGTCAACAAAGTTCGTTCCCCTTAAGAGTTTCGGTTCAGGGTAACGGTAGATACTCCTCTTATCCTTCACGATTCTCACAAACGGCTCCGAATTATAGTGCTCGCGGTATACACCCCACACATCCGCTTCGGTTCTTTGTGGATCGACAAAAACTTGTGCCGTAGTGAGAATTCCCCGAACCTCACTTGTAGAGGTAGCACTGAGATAAACCTCCGGACGCTCCCCATTATTCGGGAGATACTGCAAAAGCTCCGCGGTATGTCGGTGACCAGTTGGTTGAAACGAACGCAAACATCCAGCGCGCTCCGGATGATGGCTAGCCGGAGACGGAGAAGCTCCAGTCGCCGATGAGCCGATCTTCGCATCAATGAATGCACGCTGCTCCCTGAGAATTCCACTGGCAAAGAGTGGATAGAGAGAAATAAGGGAGCAAGTAGCGATACATCCTGCCCCAGCAAAATGCTTCGCAACTCCTATCTCCTGCCGATTCACCTCAGGCACCGCATAGGTAAATTGCTCTGCCAAAGCCGGTGCAGAATGGATGTGCCCATAGAATTTTTCGTAGAGAGCACCATCTTTAATGCGAAAATCAGATGCAAGATCGCAGAGCACTCCCGCCTTTCCAGCAAATTCCTCGAATCGATTCTGGGACTCCCCGTGAGGCAATCCGAGAAATAGGATGTCACACTCACTGAGATCTTCTGCCTTTTCAAACTTCAGATCACAAATCCCTCTAAGATTTGGATGAGTAGATGACACAGGTTTTCCAGCCAAGCGTTCACTGGTGACTTGCTGCACCCGAAAGAAGGGATGAGCAAGGAGAATGCGAAGCGCTTCGCCTCCGGTGTACCCGGAGGCTCCAACGATACTTACTGTTTTTATTTCGCTACTGCTATTCACAACTATGCTGCCTTTCGACTCTCAGTTCGTTCACGAATAAGCTGCTCGCCCTTCTGAACCACATAATCCACTACAAGCTGAGGAATGTTCACACCAGTTGTCGTAATGGAATTTCGAAACTCCATGGTGTAGTTCACTTCATTGACGAGATAGCCCGCATCAGTTTCGAAGAGGTCGATTGCAACTACATCTCCCAAAACAGCCGAGGATGCACGCGAACAGATATTTTTTAGGTCGGCATTGAGTTCACATTTTGAGGCTTTCCCACCTCTAGCCGTATTCGTGATCCAGTGTTCAGAATCCCGATAGATCGCGGCTATGCACTCTCCTCCAACTACAAACGCTCGAATATCCCGACCACCGGTCTCCATAAACTTTTGGATGTAGTAAACCGAATGGTGATAGGACCCAAGAATCTTCTTATGCTCGAGGATCGCTTCTGCGGCATCTCTATCGTTAATCTTTGCGAGCAGCCGCCCCCAAGATCCAACCGCGGGCTTAAGTACTACCGGATAGCCCATTCGCTCGATCGCTTCAATCGCAGACTCTTCGGTATATGCGACGTAGTTATCAGGAATCGGAATACCGGCCTTCGCTAGAGCAAGTGAGGTAAGCAACTTATCGCCACATATTTGAGCAGTCTCAAAACTATTGACCGTATAAGTCCCAAGGTCGTTGTAATACTTCAGCGTATGAAGCGCTCGAGAATGGTTAATACAACGCTCTAAAATGATATCGAACTTCCGCTCCCTATTTTTTAGATCCAATACAAGGGAACGATCATCGATTCTCTCAAATTCAACGCCACGCGCCCGAAACGCTTCGAACAGCAACTTTTCTTCTGGGCGAATGAGCGAGCAGAGAACTCCAATGCGAGGTGTTGTTGTCATGCCTATTCTCCCCAATCTTCTTCTTCCTGAGGTGCAGGCTGAAGGGTTATCGGGTCAAGGCTGACCACTTCAAGCTCATCCCCACTCTCGGGATCATCAATGAGCTCACCAACCTCAACATTGGCAGGAAGTTCAACTATTGCTCCGGTAATTGGCGATACTGCGGTAAGCTTTTTTGCCGCCGCGTTGCCATTTGGATCATTTGCCATGGGACTTCTCTCCTAAAGGGATTAATTAAACAACGGGGTCGAGTATGCCCAAGTTATTGAACTACCCAAATATTTTGCCCGAGTGTGACAAATATATCGTTATATGTTATGAATACAACACTTGAACCGCTTCTACTCGACTCGGAGGGCAGAATGGTCACCAATCCTCAAAAGACGATCAGCCACGGATGCCGATCCCTCCACCTTACTCTACGAAAAGGAGCCGAATCCCTATTCGCATGGAACGACTTCCTGGTTGAAGGTTTTCGCCTTGGGACTGGAGATGGCATAGCCCTCAAGCTCCGGCGTTAGTGAATAGCTCGTTCCTTCGGGAATATTCTCAAATCTGTATATTCCGTCACGATCTGTTCTTGCCTTTCCAAGCTTTCCGCCACAAACGAGGATATCAGGGACGGGATTCCCGTTGCTCTCAATTTTGCCACTTATCGTGCAAAGACGAGTCGCTCTGACGAGAAAGCAGATGTTCTCTAGCAACTCCCCGGAGACATCACTCTCAGTTTCAAATCGAAAGGGACGCTTCTCAAACTTCAAATTATAAGCTGTTCCAGCTGGAATGCGGGCGAACAGAAAACGTCCCCTTTCGTCCGTAACCGACTCTCCCAATTCACCGGCAGAGACCACCACACCAGGAAGTGGTTTTCCCTGATGAGTAACAACGCCCTCCAGAGTTAAAAGCTTGATGACCGAGAAATGAAGATCTGTAATATCCTCTGAACCAACTGTGCCTCTAATAGTAGTAGGAACAGGCAACGCCTCTTTTCCCTCGATGGAAAGATGCTCTTCCTCGCAAACTTCAGGCTGAGTAACAACCTGAGTTTCTCGAGGGGCATGAACTCCAGATTCTTCAACAACACTTCCCGCCAATACATCCCCTAGGACTGCAAGATTGTTCTGCGAGCTTGTTGGTTTAAAGAATCCAAATTCTCTGTCCATGTTACTCAGGAAAATTCCTGCAGACTTTGAAGCCCTTTCAAGATTTCTCGAGGAGCTATCGACCGCCACGCACGGTTCTGGCACAGGAACTTTCTGCTTATCTACGTTGATGAGTTGAGGCTTGATCAGATAATCAGCGATAATAATTCTTTCACGAGAAGCAATCTCGTGGGGAACATTTGGCAACAGACGAGTGGTCCCGACGACTGATCCATTGGTACTACCAAGATCCTCTAGAAGGAGCCGGGGGTCATCTCCACCTCTCTCTACAACCATTTTTGCATGGAGATCCGAAGCGGCGCTTGAGGACAGGACGATATCATTGTCGTCAGATCGGCCGATTCGAATCTCATCTTTATCGAAGGTAAATGTAGTGGGAGCCTCTTCCGATTCGAAATCCAAAGAAACTAGTGTAACTTGCAGCGGCATAGTGAAAACTCCTAGGGGAAGTTAAGAGCCTCTCTACACCTCTTCCATTTGATATATCGCCCGCTCTTCAACGCTTGAGCTGTTATTGTGGATTCTCGACACCACGGCGCATAACTCTTTAACTTCGAGAAAACTCTTTCGACTTAACCGGCAGATATTGGTTTACTCCTGATGGCCGCTAGCCCTTCGAAGAGGCGAACGGGTATCCGGTGCGACGAACCTGCTTGACGACTTCAAAGGTTTGGAGGGAGGCAAGACGATTGCCAAGGAGATCATGCAGGTCGTCAACAACTGAAGTCAGGGTATGAGAATCACATACCTCCACACCGATGTCGTAGTCCCAGCGACCAACTGTTTCGGCGAAGAAGGTAATGTTTGGATGAGCCTCACAGTATCGTTGGAGCCCTTCACTCACCTGAGGGTGTACGCCATGGGCCTCCAAGAGAATCACATGCTCATGATAGCCAAGCTTGTTTACATCTATTCCGTAATAGTAGCCACCGATTACACCAAGCTCTTCCAGACGAAGAATCCGCCTTCGCACGGTAGAAATGGGAACAGATAATCGCTCTGACAGCTTTCGCAAGGACAGCCCTTCTCCACGACAGAGCGCTACGAGGAGCACATGCTCCAAATTATCAAGCTCAATGGGTGATGAATGCGCCGCATACTCAAAAGTCTTTCCAAAATCCTTGGATTTCGGAAAGAAGTACTTCCTTGGAAAGTAACATTTTCTTACTTTTGTTCCGACCTCCTTCTTGTGAACAATAGGTCCAAACTTCCTCGATATCGCCGTCAATGCACTCGCAGTTTCATTTGGAGAGCGGACAGCCATTGTCAATCCGTATCGGTACGGCCCAACCAGCTCTCCACACCACTCAATCTGCTTTGAGGCCAATACGCTCTTCACGAGCGAATTCCGGACATCTTTATTCGTGGAAGACAGCGCAAAAAGAAGTGACTGGTAAACAAAGCCTAGCCTGCAGAGATTCACAAAGGGGTAGCTTCCAGTAACGATCTCCTTCTCCTGCAGCCTCCGAAACGCATGACGCGCTACTGGAACATTCATTCCAAGACGTTCTGCCATGTCTGTCAGGGGAACTTCCGCGCTGTGTTGAATCGCGGAGAGCAGCTCTCTCTCATTCTCAGAGATCTTCGATCCGGGGACGGGCAAACCTGCAATAGCCATATCTGGGCTCCTTAAACTTCCAAGCCGATTTCGGGAATCTCTCATGCTATTCAGGAGGAGCGTAGCGCCGATACCCGCCTTGACATCCTAACGGCTAACTTCCTGTTTTCTGTTCACTCTGATGCTGATAAATGCCCAAAAATTACAACTTCAGGAGCCGCCTGCAGTAAAATACTCCAGTTCAACCGCGATTATCAGCGGGATTGACCATCTAGAATTGGAATATACATTGAGATACTCAGTGTTGAATCCGGTGAGATACCGTACTCAACCCAGCAGCCATGGAGATACGCAATACCCTGTGACAAAAGAAGGCCGATTCCAGATCCTCTCAAACCATAATCGGGAAATGGAATAAAAAGAGCCGAAAGATCCTCTTTCTTGAGAGTATTTCCCTTCACGAATGAAGCCACCACAGCAAAATGATCACTCCCTACAGATGATGGCGTGGACAAAGATAATCTCTCTTTTCGAACATTCACCAAGAGCGAACCTTCATGCCCACTGGATAGACCTCCCAATAACAGGAGCTCCCGTATTCCTTCAAGGAGCATCCTTCGGTCCCCAAATACCACGGTTCTCGTAAGCGGGAGGGCCGTCGTTATAGGGACAGCAGCTTGAGAACAAAAGCTCTCGTCACACACGAGATCTTCAACAAGCTCTACTAAATCGAAGGACTCCCTTTCACAACTCGCAAAGCCAGCGGCCCAACAAAGCCGATTCACAAATTGCTCTATGAGCGAAAGCTGCTCATGAATACTCCTCAAATGACGCTTTTCATAGCTACGAAGAGAGAAACATTCGGATAAGCTTCGTAATTCGCGCTCCGCCTTCTCAAGCGGGGTAAGAACGCGATCCGCAACACCAAGTATCATCGGGAAATATTGCCTCATCGCTTTCAACAGAGGATCTGGCGACCGTAGGACAGATAAACCTCCATGATTATCCTTTTGTTGCCCTCCGCGGTCTTTCAGCTGAAGGAGCCTAACCAAAAGCTCCTGACGCGAACGATAAAGATCTAGTCCGAACTCGATTGCGGCTCGCAAATCATGGTCATTAACCGGCTTACTGAGAAACATGAGTGGCTTGGTAAGGCGCACTTCCGCCATGGTCGAAGCATCGCTGTAAGCCGAAAGATATACGATAGGAATCTCGAAATCCTCCACAAGCTGCACACCCACCTCAGTTCCAGCGAGAGTCCCATCTAATCGAATATCAAGGAGGGCGAGATCTGGTGCGCACCTATCCGCTATCTCCAGAGCTTCATAGCCATCTCCAGTTACACCAACAACAGAACATCCGAAACTCGTCAGACGACGTTCAAGGTCCTTCGCGAGGAGCATTTCATCCTCGCATATCATGATACGAGCTTCTTCCATAAATGGCACAAGAGATATGATGTCTTCAGTTTACCCTTGCAAGAGTATCACGAAGCTTGCTCCCCATGTTCCAGAATCAAAAACATCTAGACGCTTCACGAACCTCTATTTTATCGTCCGGGACATGGGAGCCAGCGGTGCCTCTATCGGTGACAACTATTTGAAATAAAGGAGCATTATTTAATTGATCCTGATCAGGTAAATAAGTTGGGGTGCCCCGGTTCAACTCTTTCCTACCGCCTTAATATGATGTGGTATCTTCAAGTTTAGATCAGGATGCTGGAATGATTGAATTTTTCTCTAAGCTATTCTCTTCTGAGTTCATGCCCCATGGGCACTGTTACTTGTGGCAGCCGGAAATTCTATGGCTCCATGTAGTCTCTGACGCAACAATTGCGATAGCCTACTATTCCATTCCAGTTGCCTTGCTCTATTTTGTTCGCCGCCGAACAGATCTTGCTTTCAATTGGATCTTCGTTCTCTTTGCCGCGTTCATCTTCGCTTGTGGCTCCACCCACCTTCTAGAAATCTGGACTGTTTGGCAGGGAAGCTACCGGATTCAAGGAGTAGTTAAGCTCGCCACAGCGATAGTATCGGTTGCCACTGCCATAATACTCTGGCCACTTATTCCACAAGCTCTGCGAATTCCAAGTAGAAAAGATTTGGAAGAAGCTTATGAGAATCTTGAAGAACTTGTACAAGCAAGAACCAAACAGTTAGACGAAGCGAACTCACTACT